>JAVYMA010000005.1 GCA_038740345.1 Methanomassiliicoccales archaeon | reverse complement strand
AACTTTGCCTGTGTGCTCCTCGTTTTGCACCATAAACCTAAGGCGATTATTCTCCGAGCTCGTGGGCCACATCATAAATCCTTTATTGTAATGCATGGCATCGAAAGCGGTTATGCCATACATCCTTATCACTGAGATTTCCCCCGCCACGCGACCTTGGGTTATCGCATTCAGTATGACATCCCCATGCGCTTGATGATATGAAAGCAGCGGTTTAGCCCTAAACATCACTCGATCGTGAGACAGGCTAACATTGATGAAGGTTCGTGCATTGGCAGTTTCAACCACCAACTCTGCTCCGTCACTGGCGATTATCCCCATCATCCCCCTGCCGTAGATGGCCACCACCGCATGGCTCCAACTGTGGTTGAGAGCGGGCGGCAATGATACTGCCACCATTCCCGAAGACAGAAGGAACGATACGCTCACGTTGGTGGCGTTGGTCATTATACTCAGCATTCCGGTCGGATTATCATGCAACAATGCGGAAGTGAGCTCGTCCCGCAGAATGACGACTGAGCCATGAGCCACCTTCTCGTTGGCGCTGAAACCAGAAATCGCTATGGCATCGAAAACGCTCACTTCCACATCATCTCCTTTCAAGGTATAGTTGACCACTCGCCAAGGTTCCGATAACAAGTCAAATGTCACGAATCTGCCCTTTACTGATTCGTTTACAAAGTCAAACCCGCCAAACAATCCCTGCGTGGCGCCCCTCGTCCTCATGCTCATTAAACGCTCATGACCTAGATCTTCTGGCCGACCGTTTAAAAAACCTGAAGCATTCTTTCCCTGTTCCTGTCCCCATTTCCCCCAGCTATTAGACTCCTCTCCATGAACTCTTCCTCCTGCCAGGGCCGAGGAAGCTGAAGCGATGATTAGTATGAATGAAAGCAGAAGAATTGTTATTGCTATCGATTTTTTGCCTGTCATGGTTTTTCATTTTATTAACAAGGGATTACCTGCATAATCCTTTTTTTGGCTCAAGCCTCGAACTCTATTCGCGCCCGCCTTGGTGAATCTTTTTTTAGTCAAGAATATCGCTCTAGGGTGAAATGGAACGAACATTTTAAGAAAACCTAGGTTGAATTGGAAGTGTGAACCCTGATCCTATAGATCTCTTCCTTCGGTTTTGCTTCGTCGGATTCTCGATCATATTAGTGACAATATCCTTGTTTGCGCTTAAAAGGTCCAAAGAAGTTCGCATAGCCCTGGTCTCCGCTTCATTCTTGCTCTTCGCGATTCTCGCTCTGCTAGTTTTTCTCTCTAGCTTCATGGGGTTGAGAGAATTCGAGATGAGCGCGACCGTGGTGTTATTCCAGCTTTTGGTCTTAGCACTGCTATATCTGGCGATTTTGAAGAGATGAGAATCGATGGATGAGGTCCTGAATCTGGAGAATCGAAGGAGGATCTATCAATACATCAAATCCCATCCTGGAACATATCTTCGGGAGATGGAGAGGGAACTAGGGATGGAGACAGGAGTGCTATCCTACCACCTTCGTTACATGGAGAAAAGGAATGTGATAAGGGTGGAGGATGATGGATACTGGAAGCGCTATTTCCCATCCGATCGCTTTCACATCCGTGACCGCCGGACCATATCGGTGCTGATGCAGCCTACTCCTAGACGCATAGTGATGTATCTGCTTATTCACGGAAAAAGTTCCTACAATCAAATATTGCAGGAAATAGGCTGCGCGAAGTCCACCCTTTCGTATCATTTAAAACGTATGGTAAATCGGGGAATACTCAGCTTGGAGAAGCGGGACAGAGAATCATGGTACGATATAAGGGATGCAGATGCCACCGCAGATTTGATTATTGCTATGCGTGAAGGGCTAAAATGCGATGTTGTTGATCGTTTTACTCAGATTTGGGAAGAGCTTGGAAGGGTGGCGGAAAGGAGTCGAGACGGGTAATCTGCTTGAGAAGTTGTATTACTCATGGTTCTAAATTCGAAATTAGAAATATTGTTACGTTAATCGTGAAGAGAGTCCAGCATATTTAAATCAACCAAAAGCGTTCCCCACAAAACATGTCGGGAGCAGCGGGGGAGCCGCAGTCGTCCTCGCCCTATGGAAAGAAGGGCAGCAAGACGACTATGTATGCGCTGGTCGCCATTATGCTTGTAGTCGGACTAGTGGTCGGCTATTTCATTGGGGCTGCTTTGGCGAAGCCAGCTGAGAGGGCTAATGCAAATTTGGACGAGATCTTGAAACGAGGCAAGCTCATCGTGGCCTCGGATACCACCTGGCCTCCTTTCGAGATCTATAACTCTACTAGCCAGAAATACGAAGGCGTCGACATTGAGATCGTGGAGAGGATTGCGGCTGAACTGGGAGTGCAGCTGGAGATAAAGCCCATGTCCTTTGATGCCGTGATTGGTGCAGTTCAGTCTGGACAAGCAGACCTGGCGATCTCCTCAATAACCATCCTCCCTGAGAGAGCTAAAGCCGTGGACTTTTCCATTCCCTATTATAGTGCCAATCAAGGGGTCCTAGTGAAGGAGGGCAGTGCCATTAGCTCAGCCGCCGACCTAGCGGGGAAGAAAGTAGGTGCTCAGCTCGGCACCACAGGCCTCTATTGGGCTCAAGACAACCTACCAACTTCCATAATCTCTCAATACCAGGACATCCCATCAGCCGTAGTAGCCTTGGAGCAGGGGCAGATCGATGCGGTGATATGCGATACCCCGGTGGCGAACAATTACGCTGATGACCCATCGTACACGTTAAAAGTTGGCTTTACCATAGTCACGAACGAAGAGTATGGCATTGCCATCGCCAAGGGCAACACCGCTCTGAAGTTTTTCGTGGATAGGGTATTGCAAATGATGAAGGACGATGGCAGTCTGCAAGCCATTTTGGTCAAATGGAATGCTGACTAAAGTCAAGTCTCGAGCCAAACCTATTCGCCCTAAACCTTTTCTTGCAGCCCTTTACCAGGACCTGCGAGTGGAGAGTGATCCGTGATGCAACTGGACTGGAGCGTAATACCCCAAAACTTCGTCTTCTTCATGGGGGGTCTGATGTGGACCCTGATCGTCAGCGTGGTCTCCATTTCGTTAGGTTTCCTTGGAGGTCTGCTGATTGGTATGGCGCGAATATCTAACAACAAAGCCATATATTATCCTGCTACCGCTTATGTAGAGGCCTTCCGAGGAACGCCGTTGCTTATACAAATTTTCTTGATATTCTTTGGTCTCCCCTCGCTAGGTATACAATTCGATCCCCTTACTGCAGGGATACTGGCGCTTTCCCTGAATAGCGCCGCCTATCAGGCTGAGATCTTCCGCGGAGGCGTCCAATCCATCTCTAAAGGCCAAATGGAAGCAGCCAGGGCCATGGGCCTGACTAATAACCAAGCCCTGGCTTATGTTATCATTCCGCAGGCGCTGAGGAATGCGCTGCCGGCCTATACCAATGAGTTCATCACCATGATCAAGGACTCTTCGCTAGTAATGATAATTGGAGTCTATGAGCTGACCATGCGTGGAAAGATCGTTATCGCCGAGACCTTTCAGCCGTTTGTGGTGTACATCTTCATCGCTGTGGTCTATTTCGTCCTCACCTATACGACTTCACGCATCCTAAGGCAGGTAGAAAGGAAGACGGCCATTCCAGGGATGATGGGGGTAGATTGATGACCACCCCCATAATCGAGACCATCGGCCTGAAAAAATCCTTTCAAGGGCACGAAGTGCTGAAAGGAATTTCAATCAAGATAATGCCCCAGAGCGTCGTAGTCATCATAGGCCCGAGCGGAAGCGGTAAGAGCACCCTTTTAAGGTGCTTAAACCGCCTGAACGAACCTACGGCGGGAAGGATAATCTTTGAGGGGCATGACATAACCGATCCCAACCTCGACATCAATCTCATCCGAGCCCAGATGAACATGGTGTTCCAGAGCTTCAACCTGTTTATGCATCTAACCGCGAAGAACAACATCTCTCTGGCCCTGAGGAAAGTTAAGAAGCTGCCAGCCCAAGAAGCGGACCGTCGGGCCTTAGAAGCTTTGACTAAAGTGGGGCTGAGGGAGAAGGCCGATGCCTATCCAGGTCAGCTTTCAGGAGGTCAGCAGCAGCGCGTGGCGATCGCTCGCGCCTTGGCTATGCAGCCGAAGGTAATCCTGTTCGATGAGCCCACCTCTGCCCTAGACCCGGAGCTAATCGGCGAAGTCCTCGATGTCATGAAGCGCCTGGCGCAGGAGGGCATGACCATGGTGGTGGTAACGCACGAAATGGGCTTCGCTCGAGAGATGGCGGACTGGGTCTTCTTCATGGATGATGGGCTCATCGTGGAAGAAGGACCTCCAGAGGAGATATTCGTCAAACCCAAGAATGAGAGGACACGAGCTTTCCTTAGGCGTATTCTCAATGAAATAGATAACTTGGACCCGCTTAAGCCCAAATACGACGTCCAAGGAATCCAGTGATTGGTAATTCGCTTCTTATCTTTGCCAACTTATAAATATTGTTTTGGGGATACGCCTTGCTATGTCAAGCCCTGCGGCCTACCAGGATGCTTCTGGAGTTCTCAGCTTGCAGGTTTTGGTCATCTGAACAGGGGACACTTTCCAATGGAAAGCAGTCCCCGAGGAGTGTTGTAGGATGAGTTTGATTGGAGCTATGGCCGCGCCATCTTCGGCTGATACATCAGGGGAGTTCATGCCGTTCGCTTTATGCGTCATTAAAGGAGGGAAAACAAATGGAAGTAATTTCGATGGTCGTCAATGACGAGTTTGGCGTCATGCAAAGGGTGATGGGAGTATTCACGCGCAAGAAGATCAATGTTGACACCATCGTCGTAGGCCGATGCGAGATCGCGGGCAAATCACGCATCGTGCTTACGGTGAAGGACATACAGATGGCGAATGTGGCAGTGGCTGATCTTAAGAGGCTCCATGATGTGGTACACGTGGAAGTAGTGGACAGCACCCGTCACGAGGCGTATGCCTTGGTCTCCAACTCAGCTGGGAAGGCTAGATTGGTGGGAAGCCTGGACGAGGTCGACAAGATGATCGAGGCTACTAAGCCCGATGCCTTTATCAGGGCGGTCAACGCGCTTTAAAAGCGTCTATTTAATAATACAATCGAATCATGACAATGACGGAGAGAACTCAGATGTCCGAACAGAAAGTCTGGATGGACGGCGAGCTCATCGATTATGAAAAGGCCAACGTGCATATAATGACACATTGCCTCCATTATGGAGGAGGGGTTTTCGAAGGCCTGCGCATCTATGAGACTGAGAGAGGCAGGGCGGTCTTCCGCCTGAGGGAGCATATGCAGCGCTTCCTGGATTCGGCCAAGATAATATCTTTGAGGATACCTTACACCTTGGAGCAGCTGTGCGATGCGGTCAAAGAAACGGTCAAGGCCAACTCTAAGGTTAAAGTCGACTATATCCGTCCCATAGCCTATTTTGGCACTGGCACATATGGTCTGAACCCAATAAAGCTGCCAACAAAAGTGGCCATTGCCGTTGTCTACATGGGGGTTTATCTGGGCGAGGAGCAGATGACAAAAGGAGCAAAGCTCATTACCTCCTCCTGGGAAAAGCCTTCCAATCGGGCCTTACCGGTCAATGCTAAAGTATGCGGTCATTACGTGAACTCAGTCCTCGCTAGGTTGGAGGCCGTGAGCAAGGGAGCAGATGAGGCCCTCATGCTCAACTCCGAAGGAAATGTGGCAGAAGGCACGGGAGAAAATATTTTCATGGTGAGGAAGGGAAAGATATACACCCCCCCCATCTCAGCCGGTATACTCGAGGGCATAACCCGAGACTCGGTCATGACCATCGCCTCAGACATGGGGATGCAGGTCATCGAGAGGGATATCACAAGAGGTGAGCTCTTCGTTGCCGACGAGGTGTTCATGACTGGATCGGCGGCGGAGGTACAACCGATATATTCCATCGATAATATATTGATCGGGGCGGGAAGACCAGGCCCCATCACCACAAAGCTGCAGAAGGCATATGCTGACGCCGCTAGGGGAAAAGATCCCAGATACATCAGGTGGCTGGACTTCGTCTAGCGAGCCTCCTCTCTTCTTTGTCCTGAGCATGAATTCGTTCTTACCCTGTCTACATTGAATTTTCATGGCTAGAGCAGGAAAGCCAGCCTTTTAAACACTCATTTACCCGAAGCCGCGCCTATCCTTTGGAATAGCTTATTCTCTTCCTCTCTTTCCAGAACGTAGAATTGGTCATCCACCGTGATCTCCAGGTCAGATATGACTACATTACGTCCCTCTACTTTCTCCTTTAGCCAGGACTTGAACGCTTCCTCCACCGCCACAGGGGTTATTTTCTCATCAACATTCTTTATGAACGACCTGAAGTCCTTGGGCACTTTTCCATCGGGACTCTCCTCCAACCATCTGATCTCTACCTTCATCATTTGCACCTAATGCAGATTTGGAAGCCTGAGGTTCAAAAAACTTTCTTTATATGCATTCGTAAATGTCTCATTTTTACAATTCATCATTGTTATGATATAAAAATATCTCACAACGGAACGACCATAGTCAGAGTTGAAATTGCTAAATTAGGAATTTGTTGTGCAAAGCCAGCTCATGCTTCTTCAAGAATAATTTTGAGGCTTCTTTTCTATCCATGAATTCTAGAAAACTTACTTCTTTCGTTTATATTCTAAATTATCATTTGATGCGCGTGATAGGAAAAGCTCAGGATTATAGCGAAAAAATGGACATATAAACTCAGTTAATAGGCGCATCTCCTCTGGATAATTAATCTTGGAGGACCTGAATCAGATTCTGGAGGATATTTTATTGTCTCCGAGGCTCTTCGTTCCTATGACATCAATTTTCTTGCTAGGATTAAATATGACGAGGCGTGAATATTGGAGAAGTGGGTGCAAGGTTGTTCGAAGTCCGATTCCATGGTAGAGGTGGCCAAGGCGCGGTCATGGCGGCACAGACTTTGGCCGAGGCAGCGGTTCTTGCAGGTTATTTCGCTCAGGCCTTCCCCTACTTCGGAGCCGAAAGGAGAGGTGCTCCCGTCAAAGCCTTCACGCGCATAGACACAAAACGGATCGCGCTGAAAAGCCAGATATATCAACCCGATCTATTGGTGATCCTGGATGAAGGTCTCCCTTCCATCGAGCCTGTTGCCGAGGGCTTGAAGCCAGAGGGGAGGGCGGTGATCAATACCTCACTTCCTCCCGAGGAGTACGATTTGGGTGTTGAGGTTGAATGCTTTACCGTGGACGCCACCACCATCGCTCTCGAGAAGCTCAAGGCGCCGATCGTTAACACCTCGATACTAGGCGCGATAGCCCGAGCCCAGGATATGGTGCCTTTAAAATGCATCCTCGACGCCATCATGGATAAGTTCGGGGAGAGACTGGGAGAGAGAGCGGCAAAAGCTAACCTCGAGGCCGCCGAGGCCGCCTATTCTCAGGTGATGTCTGGGAGATGCAGAGGCGAACGCATCTTAAGGAAAGGTCAGCAATGGCTTCCCTCCTGGGAAGACATTCCCCCAGGTGTAGCTCTCATAGTGGGTTCCAAGGAAGGTGTAGTGATAGGCCCTGGCAGCTCATGGCAGAATTTTACGGGGACCTGGAGGACACAGACACCCATCTACATCCAGGAAAAATGCGTGCGCTGCCTGCGCTGCTGGTGGGCCTGTCCGGAGGGGACGATAAAACGCCTGGATGACGATTATATGCGATGGGATTACCGCTATTGCAAGGGATGCGGCATTTGCGCTAACATCTGCCCGGCAAAAGCCGTGGAGATGAAGAGGGGGACAAAAGAATGGTAGTAAAGGTCATTTCTGCCGACCATGCTGTGGCCTGGGCGGTAAGGCTTGCCAAGGTAGAGGTGATTCCCGCATTCCCAATAACCCCGCAAACCCTAATCATGGAATTATTGGCAGAGTTCATCAACGATGGTGAATTGGATGCCGAATTCATCGCGGCCGAAAGCGAGCATTCCGTCATGAGCGTGGCCATAGGCGCTTCGGTAGGTGGCGTCAGGACTTTTACGGCCTCCTCTTCTCAGGGACTGGCATTAATGCACGAGATGCTCTATGTACCGCCGCAGGTCCGTCTCCCTATTGTCATGGTCAACGTCAATCGCTCCTTAGGCGCGGCGGCGGGTATTTGGCTGGAACATAACGATTCCATGCCTGAGCGAGAGTCAGGGTGGCTCCAATGTTATGTGGAGGACAACCAGGAAGCTCTGGACATGGTCCTGCAAGCCTACCGTATCGCAGAGGATGAGAGGGTGATGCTGCCTCTAATGGTGTGCTTGGATGGTTTTGTCCTCTCTCATACGGTAGAGAGAGTGGAAGTACCGGGCCAAGAAGAGGTGGATTATTTCCTGCCCCGCTTTCGCCCCTGCGTAACATTGGATCCGTCGGAGCCGCAGCTGATAAACCCCATCGTGCCTCCCGACTACGCCATGGAGATGCGCTATCAACTGGACCGCGCCATAGACGCTTCACGTAGGGTGATTGCTGAGGTGGATGAACTCTTTGGCAGGACCTTCGGTCGCCGGTATGGAGGGCTTCTTCAGACTTATAAGATGGAGGATGCGGAGTATGCTCTTCTCTCTCTAGGGACGGTCACCACCACAGCTCGAGCGGTGGTGGACGAGCTGCGCTCTCGGGGTGAGAAAGCAGGACTGATAAAATTGCGATTCATGCGTCCCTTCCCGGAGAAGGAACTCAAAGAAGTGACGAAGGACTTGAGATCATTGGGGGTATTCGATCGCTCGCTTTCCATGAATGGCTTTGGACCGGTATTCACAGAGGTGAGAGGGGCGCTTTCCTCCTCAGGGATCGCTCTAAGTGATCATATAGGCGGTCTCGGGGGCAGGGATGTAACCTTGGAGCATATCAGGGAGATTTATTCGGACATCGCCTTGGGTAAAGCAGTTCAGGACGGAGCCAATTGGTACGGTCTAAGGAGAAGGAGAAAATGAGAGAGAAGGAAGTGGAAAAACTCACCATCAGGGACGTGCCCAACAAGGATTACTTCATATGGGGGCATGGAGCTTGCCCCGGCTGTGGAGTGGCCATCGCCGTGAAGAACATCATGCGCATCCTAGGCCCTGAAACCATTGTGTACGTCCCTGCCTCCTGCTTGGTGGTTTTCGGGGCGCAATATCCTTTCTCCTCCTTTGACGTGCCCTATTTCTTTTCAGCCTTCGAGAACACAGGTGCAGTGATCAGCGGCATCAAAGCGGCCTTGAGGCGCAAAGGCAAGAACGCTTTAGTGGTAGGGCTTGCGGGGGATGGCGGGACATACGACATCGGTCTCCAGGCGTTATCGGGCGCGGCGGACCGGGGAGAGGATGTGTTGTACCTGTGTTTAGATAACGAGGCCTATATGAACACAGGAATACAGATGTCGGGAGCCACGCCCTTCGGAGCGTGGACCACCACTTCTCCCATCGGTAAAAAAATCAAAGGGAAGCGCCGCTTCAAGAAGGACCTTGATCACATAGTGGCAGCGCATGACCCCGCTTATTTAGCGACCTTGTCCATCGCGCACTTCAACGATTTCGTTCGCAAAGTGGAGCGTGCTAAGGCGATAGCGGGTTTCAGGTTCCTACATGTGCTGACTCCCTGCGTGCCAGGATGGAAATATGAGTCCTCGCGTACGCTGGAGATCGCGAGGTTGGCCGTCGAAACCGGCATGTGGACTCTATTCGAATCCTACGAGAACGAATCTAGAGTGACGTACAAGCCTTCTGTCATGCAGCCCGTAACCGAATACCTGAAGCTGCAGGGCAGGTTCTCCAATATGACTGAAGAGGACGTGAACACTCTGCAGAGATGGTTGTGCATGAAGTGGTGGATACATTACAAGGACCAGGTAGAGGCTCCCCCCTGCCGGATGTTCGAAGCGGAAAGGCCTCTAGCCCATGATGGCGACCCACTCCATGGGGTGTAGCGTTGAGTAGTAGAAAGATTCTTGATTATATGATGAGACTTCTTTTTTCGCAACTACCTATCGTTCATTAGAAAATAATCGATTCAGAGTTAGTCACTCTCTCCCCAAAATCCGCCCGTAGACAGCTGTTATCATGACTAGGGAACAGACTTCTCGCGTTTCGTAGCTTTCAAATAACCCCATCTACTTGGATGGGGCGCATGAGCTCCATAGAGGATAGCATCCGCCAGTTCGCTTTGCAAAATGCCGTTTTGCACAACGGGAGAGCAGAGGCCAAGAACGTCATAAACAAGGTCATTGGGAGACATCCAGAGATCAGGAACGAGATGGGTAGGTGGGTGCCACTGATAAATAAGATAGTGCAAGAAGTGAACTCTTTGAGCCCTGAACAGCAAAGGGCCGAGCTGGAGCACTGCGCACCGGAGCTGCTGGCTAGGAAGGAGGGGCCAGCAGAGCCGAAGTTACGTCCTCTTGAAGTAAGAGAAGGGCGGCAAGTAGTCCTTCGTCTGGCACCTTTTCCCTCTGGCGCCCCTCATATCGGTAACTTACGCTCTTTCATACTGAATGATGAGTATGCCAAGCGCTACAACGGAAAACTCCTCCTCATCTACGATGATACCATTGGCAGCGATGAGAAGGCGGTTCTGCCTGAGTCTTACGATCTCATTAAAGATGCCCTTAGATGGTTGGGCATAGAGTATCACGGCACCTATCACAAATCGGACCGTATGGAATTGTATTATGAATGGGGAAAGAGGTTGATTGAGAAAGGTGCGGCCTACGCCTGCTCTTGCGATGCGGAAACTCTGCGTAGTAATAGGGAAAGGGGAGTGGAGTGTGAGCACCGTTCCAGACCCTTAGAGGAGCAACTGGACATCTGGGATGACATGCTATCGGGAAAATATGCCGAAGGCAGCATGGTGATTCGGGTCAAGACTGATATGCGGCATAAGAACCCCGCCTTCCGGGACCGTGTACTCTTCCGCATCTCAGAGAAGCAGCATCCGCGGGTGGGCAAAAAATATCGTGTCTGGCCGCTGCTAGAGATGACTTGGGCGGTGGATGATTATCTTTTAGGGATTACTCACGTCATAAGAGGCAAGGACCTCATGATCGAGGACGAAATGGAGAAACATATCTGGCAACTGCTAGGTCTAGATCCCGATATTCAATTCCTGCACTTCGGCATGCTGAGAGTGGAGGATGCCAAGATATCTAAGTCGAAGGCGTACAAGGAAGTAACCTCAGGCGAGTACATAGGATGGGAAGACCCCCGCACCTGGAGTGTGCAGTCCTTAAGGGCCAGGGGCTTCCGCCCTGAGGCCATAAGACGATTCATAGTGGATATGGGCATGTCTCTCTCGGACATTTCCACACCAGCGGAGAACATGTATGCCTACAACCGCTCCATAGTGGACCCAACAGCGCCTCGCTCCACCTTCCTAAAAGACCCTGTGCGGGTGGAGATATCGGGACTACCGCCGGGTATCAACGAGGTGCGAATGCCAGTTCATCCTGAGCGCCCGGAAATGGGAATGAGGGTGCTGAGCGCTTCAGAGAGTGTGCTCCTAGCGCGGAGCGATTTCGAGGCGTTGCAGGGAAAGGAAGTGCGATTGAAGGATTTCTGCAATGTCGTGCTGCAAGGCGTTAGGGCCATTTTTGTCTCAGTGGAGAACAAGGATCTTCCCCGCATAACCTGGCTCAATGCCAATGAAGATAAGCTAATCGATATGAAGGTCATGATGGTAGATGGAGAGATGGTGAAGGGTAAGGGCGAACCTAACCTCAGAGAAATGCCCATGGGCACTGTGGTCCAGATGGAACGCTTCGGTTTCGTCTCACTGCATAGCAGAGATCGGGATGGAAACCTGACGGCCTTCTATACGCACAGATGATGCGGTGAAGAGGGAATCATGAAAGAAAAAGTCCGTCTGGGCATCCCTACTTTGATAGAGCTACCCAAATTCCAAGCTACCGTTACGCTGGCAAAAAAGCTAGGAGTGGACTTCGTCGAGCTTAACATGAATATGCCAGAATTCTGTCCCGAGCAATTGAGCGCTGAAGAGATTCGCGCTTGCAGAGAGGAAACAGGCCTGGAATTCACTATCCATATGCCAGATGATACCGACCTGGCATCCTTCCACGACCCTATTCGCCAAGGCCACATGGCTCGCTTCGGAGAGACGGCTCGCTGGGCAGCTGAGGCAGGCGCGGCCTTGATAAACCTTCACCTCAGCCCAGGAATATATTTTACCCTGCCTGACAGGAAGGTGTGGATATACGAACGCTATCAGGACAGATTCTTAGGCAATCTGCGGGAGGCCTATTCCAAGGTGATCGAATACGCGCAGCAATTCGGTATCATGGTATGCACGGAGAACGTAGCAAACTTCCACATACCCTTCGTGGCAAAGGCAATCGACGAGCTCTGCGGCCTTCCAGGCTTCAACCTCACTTGGGATATTGGTCACGATGCCAGGACTGGATATCAGGAGAAAGAGGTGATAATGCGTCATTTAGATAGGGTAAAGCACATGCATCTGCACGATTACAATGGAATCTCAGATCATCAGGTCCCCGGCACAGGAGAGGTGGACATACCACACTTTCTTGATATAGCCATCAGGCAGGGTTTGCGTGTGTTGATAGAGACTAAGAGTGTCGACTCGCTGTCAGAATCTGTTTCTGCTGTGAGGCGATTGCTCAGCGCGACTTAGAAATGATTGAATACCATGCAAACGTTACAAGGGGAGGTGTTTCCTTGCCCTTGGACCTTGCCCAGAGGTATGTCGACAAGCTATCCCAGCGTGTTGCGGACAGTGTCGTTTTCGAAAAGGTGAAGCGTATCGAGGAGGTGCTACCCGGGCGCATTTCCAGCACCGCCATAAACGTGCGCATACCCTTCTGTGCCTTCAAGTGCACCTACTGCGCCTTACCAGGGCAATCATATGATGAGGGGCAAGCCCAAATCTTCTTAGCAGCGGTGAGCGAGGAGCTGAGCATATATTCGAACTACTTAGGCCGTCCCAAGGTTGAGAGGCTCTATATCTCTGGAGGAACGCCTTCACTTATGCATCATCATCTGGGCAAACTGTCATATTTGGTCCAAGAGCATTTCAATGAACCTCCTATCATCGCCATGGAAGCATCACCAGCTGATTTGACTCTTGAGGTCATGACCAATCTCCTCAAAGCTGGAGTAACTCAGATAAGCATTGGCGTTCAGACCTTTAACGAGGAGATATTGAAAAGGAGATTAGGACGCAACATTTCTAGGCAGAGGATGATCGAAACGCTGCGAAGGGTCATGTCTATGGGGTTCGATTACGTCAACATCGATCTGATGTTCTCCCTTCCTGGGCAGGACGAGGTTTCCTTGCGCCAGGACCTAGAGACTGCTTGCGGCCTGGGGTTCCATGGCATTTCCACATATCCTCTCATGCTCTTAGAATACACTAACATGACAAAAAAGATTAGACAAGAGGAAGCTACTGAGGGTAGGAAAGTAGCAAAGCTGCAGGATGCTGCCTTGGAGAGAGAGCAATACCTAGAGATACTGGACACAATGAAGCTTCATGGATATAAGATGAGGACAATATGGTCCTTCTCCACTGCGCCAGAGGTTTATGAGGGTCCATACGAGCATTCCCAATTCATCGGTGTGGGACCTAGGGCATGGGGTATGATAGGGAGCAATCTGACGCTTAATACTAGCAATATCTTTGATTACCTCTCACGTTTGGAGGAGGGTTTCCTCCCCCTATTTGCGTACTCTCCCATGCGAAAGCACGCTTTAGGCTCCTTTGCCCGGTGTCTCTATCGAGGTAGAATATCTAAAGAGAGAGTTAGGGTGCTGGCCAAAGAGGATTCTAAGATTTACCGTTATATTAGACTTATGAGAATGCTAGGCTTGGTTAAGGAGGAGGAGAATGAACTCCTCCTGACGGACCGTGCGCTCGCCCTTGGCAGCTCCGCCACAAAGAGGATAGCCATGTCCACACTTGAAAAGACCAATGAAATGATTCGACAATCGGCCAAGCTGGTCGAAGCATCCTGCCTTCCTAAGGGACCGATGACGGATGTTATGGCTACATCATGAGAACGAATGAGCATGACTGGGTTGTTCTGGAAAGCATTTACTCGACGCATCCTAGGGCCGATAGCTTGCGACAAACCTTTTATATGACCATAACTTTGGGACAGATGCTCTTCAGAGCCGATGAATGATGAAGATGTTCATCGAACATCAGAAGGAGGTATCAATTTGGCAAAATCGATATACGTGCGCTTCGAGATGCCTAAGGAGCTGCAGGACAAGGCTTACGAGATCATCGAACTGGCTCGTGACACTGGAAGGGTTAAGAAAGGAACCAATGAGGTAACAAAGGTGGTGGAGAGGGGAGAGACCTCGTTCGTGGTCATGGCCGAGGATGTCCAGCCGCCTGAGATCCTGGCGCATATGCCCTTGCTTTGCGAGGAGAGGGGCATACCCTACGCCTATGTAGCGTCGAAGGCGGAGCTGGGCAACGCCTGCGGGCTGGAGAAGCCTACCGCGTCCGTGGCGGTGGTGGAGGCAGGGAAAGCAAAGCCACTGATCGACTCATTGGCCGAGCAGGTCAAGAAACTGAAGAAGTGAAAAAAGGGTGCTGGACATGGCTGAGGGAGACGAGAGCATACCTTGCGAAGTGGTAGAGATCATCGGCCGCACTGGCATGACTGGAGAGGCCACCCAAGTGAAGGTACGCGTCCTGGAAGGCCGAGACAAGGGGCGCATCATCACTCGCAACGTAATGGGCCCCATGAGGATGGGGGACATCCTCATGCTCAGGGAGACCTCCCGTGAGGCCAGGAAGCTGGCCCTCCGCTGAGCGAGAGAAGAGAGGCGATACTAAATGGTCGAGCTCAGAGTCTGCTCGTTCTGTGGAAAGGAGATGGAGCCCGGCACGGGCAAGATGTATGTCAAAAAGGACGGCACCGTCTATCTCTTTTGCACCAACAAGTGCTCCAAGAACATGATCGACATGAACCGCGTCCCACGCACCGTCACTTGGACACGTGCCTATGCCAGGGAGAAAGAGGTGCGCATGCACGCCCCAGAGGCGGGAGAAGCCAGGAAGGTCAGGGCGGATAGGAAGGCTGCCAGGGAGGCTGAGCCCAAGTATACTGAAACCGCGTCTGGAGCAGAGAGCCCTGAAAGCAAAGCAGAGGCCACCCAGGCTGAGGCTGCCGAGGCCGCTGGAAAGGCGGTACAGGAACAAGCTGCCGAGGCAGAGGCGCCTAAAGCAAAGAAGTCTAAGGCCGAGAAGAAGTGATGGCCATGCTGGAGCGGACCTATGTTATGCTCAAGCCGGACGCGGTGCAGCGAGGGCTCATTGGAGAAATAGTGCAGAGGCTGGAACGCAAAGGCCTCAAGCCAATAGCTATGAAATTCATGCGCATCCCCCGAGAGCTAGCGGAGAGGCACTATGGCGAGCATAAAGGCAAGAGCTTCTTCCCAGGACTCATCGATTACATTACCTCAGGCCCGGTCCTTTGCATGGTCTGGGAAGGCGAGAATGCCGTTAAATCGGTCAGGGAACTAATGGGCAAGACCAATCCTCAGGATGCTGCTTATGGCACTATTCGAGGTGATTATGCTCAGCAGACTGGCCGCAATCTCGTGCACGGCTCGGATTCAGTGGAATCCGCTAAGCGGGAGATACAGCTCTTCTTTAATGAGTATGAGCTGGTAGATTGGAAGAGGTCCATCGATCCTTGGCTCTTCGAGTGATAGCAAATCCTTTCGCTTCTTTTTCCTTCTATCCTGCGAATGCCCAGCCCGTTACATCAGCAGGGCCGTGATATCCCTTCTCTGTATGGATCTATAAGTGCATCCACTCGAGCCAGCGAAATAAGGGCATATGGTTCCTTCAGGGGTTGGAATATGAGCGCTCACAACTCCACCTCGTTGGGCAAAGTTTGCGCTCAGGTTCGTAGATCTTCGATATGAGTACCCTACAAAAATCATTAATGATTAAGGCTCTCGAGATCCAGAACTTTCTTCTTGTGAATGATGCCTTCCCCTCTTTCGTAATAATATTGACCCCCTAATAGCTTTCAGCCATGAATAGCTGGAATCCTTTTAGGAAAGATTATAATAGGCATTCCTAATCCCACGCACATGACCATCAGGCAGCCAATAGTCAGCGTGCTGGGCCATGTTGATCATGGCAAGACCAGCTTACTTGATTATATCAGGGGAACGGCTGTCTGGAAGGGAGAGGCAGGATTCATAACGCAGCACATCGGCGCTACTGAGGTCCCTCTGGAACACATTCAAAAGGTCTGCGGCCCCCTCATCGGGAACAGAAAGTTCAGTGTACCAGGGTTGCTATTCATCGACACTCCTGGTCATCACGCCTTCACCACTCTACGTGCCAGAGGAGGTTCCCTAGCCGACTTAGCCGTGCTGGTAGTGGATATCAATGAGGGTCTAAAGCCTCAGACCATAGAATCGATGAATATCTTGCGCAAGTATCGTACCCCCTTCGTAATCGCCCTCAACAAGATAGATCTGGTGCAAGGATGGAGATCAGAGAAGGGAGCGCCCTTCGTCCTCAACATGCGCAAGCAGACGGAGGAAGCTATGGCCGCCTTCGAGGAGAAGATGTACAAAGTCATCGAGCGCTTCTCTTTGGAAGGGTTTTCCACTGATCGCTATGATCGCATCGAGGACTTCACGAAGAATGTGGCTTTGATACCGGTCAGCGCCAAAACGGGGGAGGGAGTCCCCGATCTGCTTTTAGTCCTCATCGGCCTGGCTCAAAAATTCTTGGAAGCGAGGCTGGCGACTGAGGAAGGCCCAGCTAAGGGCACGATTCTAGAGGTGAAGGAGGAGAAAGGACTAGGCCCCACCATAGATGTGATAATCTATTCTGGCACTTTGTCCAAAGGAGATCAGGTAGCGCTTGGGACGAGCGCGAATCCCTTGATAACTAAAGTGAAGGCAATCTTGAAGCCACGTCCTTTGGACGAGATTCGCGATCCTCGTGATAAGTTCGATTCCGTGGATCAGATACATGCCGCGGCTGGGGTCAAGCTTCTTTGCCAAACCCTTGATGGCGTGGTGGCTGGAGCTCCCTTAAGAGCGATAAAGGGCAACCGCAGCAAGATCCTTGAGGAGATCGCCCAGGAGACCAAGGTAAACATCCAGACAGCCGATGCGGGGGTATATATCAAGGCTGACGCGTTGGGTTCATTGGAGGCTCTGGCATTCGAGGCCGCCAGGGCGGAGATACCTATAAGGAAATTCGAGGTCGGGGACGTATCAAGACGCGACATAATCGAGGTCTCTGCGTATAACGATCCGCTGCATAGAGCCATATTGGCTTTCAACGTGCAAATGCTGCCTGACGCCAAGGAGGCGCTTCCAAACTTTCCAGTAAAGGTATTCCTAAATGATGTCGTCTATGGCCTCATCGATGATTACAAGGCATGGGTCGCGGAGGAGAAGCGCAAGGCAGAGGAAGCCAAGCGCAGCCTTACGTCCTTCCCAGGCAAGATACGCATCCTTCCTAACTGCGTTTTCCGCGTGAGCAAGCCTGCCATAGTTGGAGTCAGAGTCTTGGGCGGAAGGATTCGGACGGGCCAGACTTTGGTGGATAAGGAGGGCAACGAGGTGGGGAGGATCCGCTCTATCCGCAGCGGCGAAGAGGCCTTGAAAGAAGCGGTAGCAGGTCAGGAGGTTGCGATCGCTATCGAGGGGCCCACGGTGGGAAGGCAGATCGATGTAGAGGATGCACTTTGGGTCGACATTCAGGAGAGCGAGGTGCACAGCATATCGGATTACGATCTCAACGTCGATGAAAGGATGGTGCTGGAAGAACTCATCGAGATTAAGCGTAAGAAGGATAAGTTCTGGGGTATGTGAACTTATAAAGGTTAAGAATCGACTCTCATCTGCAGCCATTAAGTGCGAGTGCTAGCGGAGCACTCCTCTTAACCTCGTAAAGGCTCGATTTTGAGACATAAGTAAGGGTGAAGGAATGATGGAGGAGCGGGCTTTGTAAAGGAATGGGGGGACGCTTCAACTTTTACTAGCCTGATAGACCTACGACTTCAAACATGCCAACTATTCCATCGACCGGGACGCTTCAACTTTTACTAGCCTGATAGGGAGAAAACCATTTGGGGCAATTTTCAATGAGAACATGGGAATCAAAGCCCTTCATTTCAACTATGGGCTTTGGTGATCACGATTTGCTTCACGATCTTTTTCCACACCGCTTACACTCGTGCTCGAACATGGCCATGGCAGCACCGCAACTAGGGCAGTATCGCATCTCTAGGCTGGTGCTAGCAGGCTCATTAATTTCCTTTCCACTTCTGTGCCTGATCACAAAGAATGACACCACTATTATGAGCACTACCATGCCGGACAACATGTAAGGGATTGCCCAAGGAGCCTGGGACTTCTCAATCAACTGAATCCCTTGCAACTCTAATCGATAACTGATCTCCACTGCTTCAGTGGGAATAGCCCCTCCATACGGACTAACGGAGTTATCAGCTAGCAGATAGTATTGGACGCTTGGTTCGAATCCCGAGAGCATAACTTCTGCCGAAGGTGCGTTTAGAGTCGAACCAGGCATGCACGTCACATTGGCTCCGGCGCGCAAGGCATGGTATCGTTTTTCATCGATTAACATGATGTCCAGCGGTCTTCCTTTGGTCTCAAAAAAAGAGTATGTCATCATTCCTTCATCAGATGAGGTAAAATGCAATAGAATCATGAACTTGCCTGGGGCGATAGTAATCGTCCCTTCCATAGATGTTTTAATGGGCGCGGCGTTGAACCCTTGGGTTGATGATGTCAAGGTGCTAAAGACGAGGATGAAGGTAAAGAAAACAATAAGGTAAACGGAAGCTCTCACCAGGGCATCCCTTGAGAGTAAGGCCCTGGCGCTAGCATATAATTTGTCCTAATCAGCCTCTGCTAGCATCGCTCCGCATTGCCCCTGGCACCTGTAGTGCCCTGAGTTGCATTTCTATTCTCTATTCATTCAGAGGCGATTGCCACATTTAGGGCAAAAGGAATATTCAGGTGGCGCTACTGTCCCGCATCTTGGGCAGAACTTCTGTCCCGTCGGATATCCCTTTGTCATACCTCCCTTCGTCTTGACACCCTTGAAGATAAAGAAAAGAACAACGATGACTACCACTATAACTCCTGCCCCAATGAGCACGAAGAGCAGCATAAAGTTAGAGCCAACTGCCACGCTCTCTACATTTCCGCCGCCCATCTCGAAATCTACCATGACCTCATCCTCAGGATTGGAGGGAGAAGCTCCCCCTACCGGCTTGTCACTATTGTCGATCAGCAGGTAGTACACTCTCCCGCTCACCAATTCCCCAGGATTGGATTCTACAAAGCCGCTGACACGCACATTTAGACGGCTCATAGGCATATAAGAGAAGGAGTCTCCGCGCTTGTACGCTTCGAATTGTTCCGACTCTAAAAGGAGGATGTCAATATTAGGACCGTACTGCACGCTCATCGAATAGCTCATGCCAGCATCATCAAGGGCTTTAAACCCCTTCACTATATAATAATCCCCAGCATCGATTTTCCTCAGCCCTGAATCATATATCACCCCAGCACTGACGGAGGGAGCGAAAGAAATGATCAGAAGCGCTCCCAGAACCAGTGCCAAAGCGCATCTCCTCGCCATTAACATTCTAAACCCCCAATATAATGAGGCTCGGCAGAGTGCTTAAACCTAACTGATTTATCACATCTTTGTCATTTGTTTTCTTAGACTTTTACGAATGTCTTCGTATCCACATCCCAGTTCGGGCTTCGCCTTGCATCGCAAGACCACCAATAGTTATTTAAGAAGAACAACATTAAGGCGGTTCACTCAAGGTGTTTGATATGGTCGAGTTCAAGGCCGTCATCAACGATGTGAAGACGGGCAGGTCCTATCAGGTATCAGTCACAGGTCATCATGCCAACTCTTTGATCGGGAAAAGGATCGGAGAGGTAGTGGACGGTATCTTCGTGGGCTTACCTGGATATAAGCTGGCCATCACGGGGGGAAGTGATAAGGAAGGATTCCCCATGAGACGTGACCTTCCAGGCGTAAAAAGGCGCAGGGTTCTGATAACGAGGGGTATTGGTTTCCGCAGCAGAGAGAAAGGACTCAGGATGCGTAAGTCATTGCGGGGGAATACCATCTCTCCCGAGGTAGCCCAGCTGAATATGAAGATCACTCAATATGGCCCTAAGGCCCTTGAGGAGCTCATTAAGGTCGAGGAGAAGAAGAAGTGATGAACGACATCCGCCAGCCTGAGGTCAACATCGGGATGATCGGTCATGTGGACCACGGCAAGACCACATTGACCAAAGCGCTGAGCGGGGAATGGACCGACCGTCATTCCGAGGAGATCAAAAGAGGCATCTCCATCCGATTGGGATATGCGGATGTGAGCTTCTACAAATGCCCTTCATGCGAGGGTTCGAAGGCTTACACCAACCAACCCACCTGCGGTGAGTGCGGAGGAAAGGCTGAGTTCCTCAGGGCGGTCAGCTTCGTGGACGCACCTGGCCACGAGACACTGATGGCCACCATGTTATCCGGAGCGGCCATGATGAATGGCGCGCTCTTACTTGTGGCGGCAAACGAGGAGTGTCCTCAGCCCCAGACCAAAGAGCATTTGATGGCCTTGACTATAATCGGTGTGGATAAGATAATCATCGTACAAAACAAGATCGACATCGTGACCAAGGAAGAAGCCTTAGAGAATTACCGTCAGATAAAGGAATTCGTTAAGGGGACAGTGGCGGAGAAAGCCCCTATAATTCCTGTTTCAGCTAATCACAACGTAAATATTGATAAATTGATCGAGACCATCGAGAAGGTCATTCCCACCCCCAAGTTGGATATCAAGAAACCAGCGCGCATGTATGTGGCGCGAAGTTTCGACATTAACATACCAGGAAGCGACGTCTCGTCTTTGAAGGGGGGTGTGTTAGGAGGCTCCCTTATCCAAGGGAAGCTAGAGGTGGGGGATGAGATTGAGATCGCTCCAGGCCGCAAGGTGGAGCAAGGCAGGGAAGTGATCTGGGAAAAGATCACCACTACCGTGGAATCGTTGCACGCAGGGGAAATGGAATTAGAGGTGGCCAAACCTGGCGGGCTGATTGCCATCGGCACCAAGTTGGATCCCTCCCTCACCAAATCTGACGGCCTCACAGGAAGGGTGGTTGGGAAGCCTGGTACACTCCCTCCCGTGATGCATAAGTTCGTGATGAAGACCAAGCTGCTGGACAGGGTGGTAGGAACAGCTCAAGACCTGGCGGTGGAGAGCATCAAGACCAATGAGCCCCTGATGCTCTCGGTAGGCACGGCAACCACGGTCGGGGTGGTAACCTCGGCTAGAGGGGATGAGTCTGAGGTTTCGCTGAAGATCCCGGTTTGCGCGGAAAAGGCTCAGCGCGTAGCCGTCTCGCGCAAGATTCAAGGCAAGTGGCGCCTGATAGGATATGGCATCGTGCAATGAGGTAGTATGCAAAAGGTGGTGTTTGATACTAATGCGCTCCTCATGCCCTTTGAGTTCCACATTAACATAGATTTTGAATTGAGGCGGCTCCTAGGGGATTTTCAGGCCTATGTGCCTGGTTGCGTGATAGGTGAGCTGAAGAGGTCTAGTAGCAAGCACGCTTCTGCTGCCTTATCATTGGCGCGCAAATATCCTATAGCCGAGACCAAGGAGCAGGGAGATGAGGGAGTGATAGAGGCAGCGCGTCGTTTGGAGGCTTTCGTAGTCACCAATGACGCTTTGATACGTTCCAGGTTGCGTAAGCTGGGGATGAGGACAATATTTCTTCGCTCAGGCAATCACCTGGCCTTCGATGGGGATTATTGACTAAGGTGAGGGTAAGGAGTGCGTTCAAACAAGAGGGCGAGGAGGGTCCTCAGCCCCTTCTTCTCTCCTTCCTCCCAGCTGCTCTATCCTGGCCTGAAGCAGCTTCTTGCCTTTTTCGCTGGCCGCGTATATCGGCACCTTGTTGCCAACCTGAAGCAGGGCGCGACCCTTAGCTTCCTCCCTGACCCACCTGGAAGCGCAGGCGGTCACGATATCGCAGGTCTCGAAGAATGTGCGAGCATCTCTTTGGTCCACACCTGTGGTGTGTACAGCAAACAGCATGAGAGAGGAGCCGAAGCCGTCGCGCAGCATGCGTGCTTCCTGAGCCTTGGCCAAGGTCACGCCCACATTGCGGTATCCTTTGGAGAAGGCAAGATGAGCGCCTTCGAATTGATCTATCCTGCCTTCCTCGGGCGCCAACACATTCTCCCTGCCTATAGTTTCCACCACCTCTGCTATGGGAGTGGTCTCGATGATGCCTGAAATCCTCCCCCCGATCCCCTGTATTAGCTCAGGATCGGTGACCACCACCGTGCCGGCCCCGTCGGCCACCAGCACCGCGCAATCAAGCATCTTAATGCTGACGGCCATGGCCAGTAGCTCTGAGACTCCATAGGTGAGGAAGTCGCGCATGCGCAGCTTCCTGGCGGGGGTGCACATGCCGAAGTCTTGGATCCTGAATTCCACATTCTGCTTCACAATCTCAGGCGTTATCTCCCTGATACCTCTATGTTTCATGAAAAGGGGGCAGTAGGATAAGGATGGCTTGCCTACCTGAATTACCTTACCATTCTCTATCACCACTACGGTCTTCCCCATGGCCTCGATGACATGCCGGTCCTTGGCGCTCATGACTGCGTCTATTTGGCGGCCGGTTAAAAAAGGAATCGAGTCCTCACTGGAAGCGATACGAAATTTTCCCTGTCATCGATTGGTAAGGGAAAACCCATTTCAAAGTTCATCCTCAAGGGTATTGTCCATCATAAATAAGCGAGGTGTTTCTCGGGGGATTAAGGTCTCTGCCCCCTGAGGCTTACAGCTTAAGGTAACGAAAGAAAGCCACATTCAATTTATACTTGTCAAATATCAATAGCGGATTACACGGAGAGGTAGGAACTATGATGGAGGAAAGCGATTGGCGGTCGATTGTGGCCCTACGCAGGATCGCGCTCATGGGAGGAGCGCGTGATTACATCTCCCTCTCCTCCAGAGAATTAGGTGAGGCCTTAGGCATAAGCCAACAGTCAGCCTCCAAGCGAATTCTAGAACTCTTGGCTCAGGGATGGATTGTACGAGATCTAGGGGCCCGTCGTCAGCGAATCAAGATCACGCAGAAAGGTTTGGAAGCCCTGAGGCGAGAGTACTTGGAATTTCAGAGAATTTTCGAGACCCGGGATCATATCCTCATCAGAGGCAAGGTGGTCACGGGTATGGGAGAGGGTCAATACTATGTCACCTTGGAAGGATATTCAGAGCAGTTCCAGGAGCTTTTGGGTTTCAAGCCCTACGAGGGCACTTTGAATCTGCGAGTGAGGCAGGAAGACCTTCATCATTTAGATTCCCTGCGTGATTCCCAAGGGATAAGGATAAAAGGCTTCGAGCGCGACGGGAGGACCTTCGGGGACGTTATCTGCTACATGGCC
The DNA here is from genome assembly GCA_038740345.1 of Methanomassiliicoccales archaeon. Classification (NCBI taxonomy): domain Archaea; kingdom Methanobacteriati; phylum Thermoplasmatota; class Thermoplasmata; order Methanomassiliicoccales; species Methanomassiliicoccales archaeon. Next base: position 63,680 of record JAVYMA010000005.1, on the reverse strand, counting down.
ATGCTGCAGAACATCGAGTGCGCGATAGTGGTGCCTACCCGTTCGCATTATGAGGATGTTATAGAGATATTATGCAAGTATCATCTCAGGCGAACTCTAGGGCTCAAGGATGGAGACGAGGTTGAGGTTCGCATCCCCCTCCGCTGATCACCTGCTCAGGGAGCGCGAATACGCCACGGCGGATTGGAATATGGCCCTGCCATCCCCCTCTCCTGATGGGTCCGTGGGAGTACGAGTCCAGTCGGGATGGGTGTAGCGGTAGAACGCCCTCTCGGGGTGAGGCATCAGGCCTAGTACATTACCTTCACGGTTGCACAAGCCAGCGATGGAGGAAACGGAGCCGTTGGGGGACCAAGGATAGCCGGCATACCGACCTTGAGGGTCCACGTAACGGAAGACTATCTGCCCTCTCTCCTCTAGCTTTTCCAGCACCCCCCCCTCCTTCCCTTGTGGCAACATAAGCTTCCCCTCCATATGGGCACTGGGGAACATGACTACCTTCCCTTTTGGAATGGTGCGGGTGAACACGCAACTACCGTCGTTCTCATGTTTAAGCAGCGTGGGTATGCATTCGAACCTAGCGGAATCGTTTACGTACAGAGCGGCCTCAGGCTCCGTACTCATGGCCGTTTCTATGGCGGGCAGCAGACCCAATTCCACTAGTATTTGGAAGCCGTTGCATATGCCTATCACTGGCCTTCCCGATCGCACGAAATCCTTGAGCTGGTGAGAAAGGGCCGAGCGAAGGCGCGCCGCGAAGATCGCTCCTGCCCTGACGTAATCGCCGGCGGAGAATCCTCCTGGAAGGGCTAGGATGTCATAATCCTCTAGGTCCCTTTCCATATCCTTGGGGCACTGGTGCAGCAATTGCTTGAGATGCACCATCTCTGGTGCCCCCCCAACCTCTCTGAAGGCTCGAGCCGTCTCGTCCTCGCAGTTCGTGCCCTCTATGCGAAGAACGCAAACTCTCACCTGTCTCATCCCATCACCTTCCACAATGGCTCCGACCAAGCCCTCCTCAACTCCTTTATCTCCACATCTACTAGGACGTCCTTGTCCTCTATCACAAGCATCTCCCCGCCCACCGTACCTATCCTGCAGAGGGGAGCCCGCATGCATGCCAGCCACTCACTTTCTTTCTCTCTTGCCACTTCCACCAGCCAACGGGAGTTGGATTCAGAGAACAGCTTCACTGGCGAAGGCAATTTATCCATTGAGGAGAGGTCGGCATTCACGCCCACGTCGCCTGCGATGCACATTTCCGCCAGGGCCACCGCCAAACCACCATCCGACACATCATGACAAGCCCTTACTAGACGGCGGGCGATGCATTCATGCAGGCAGGAAAGGGATAAAGAGAGAGCGCTTGGGGATACGTCTGGCACTCGTCCACCCCGACCCCCATAAAGTCGATAAAGGGCGCTGCCTGCCATTTCATGCCTGGTCTCGCCCACCAGGTAAATGGGGTCTCCTTCTTGCTTAAGGTCCGTGGTAACGCATTTGCGGATATCGCTCACTATACCCACACCCAATATCGTGGCGGTAGGGAGACACGCCCCCTTTGCAGTCTCATTATAGAAGCTCACGTTGCCGGAGGGACAGGCAAGGCCAAGTGTTGCAGCCAAGTCCCCTATCCCTCGCACAGCCTCGCGGAACTCGCCCAACCTCTCGGGCTTTTCTGGATTCCCGAAGTTCAGGCAATCCGTGAGGGAATGAGGAGCCCCGCCCACGGCGGCGATGTTGCGGCAAGCCTCGTCTACTGAGGCCATGCCTCCTTTGTAGGGGTCAAGGGAGGTGAACCAGGGGTTGACTCCCACGGCTATGGCCAATCCACGATAGGAATCATCCAAAGGCTTTATCACCGTGGCATCGCCGGGCCCGCGCATGCCCAATTTGCCTTGTAGAGGCTTTATGACTGTGTTTCCGCGTACTTCATGGTCGTAGAAACGGATCACCCATTCCTTCGAAGCTATGTTGGGGTCTGACAGAAGGCGCAAAAGCACATCGGTCATATCGCGGGGAAGCTCTGGAAACTCCTCCTCCACGGCGGATGGCATGGGCTGGATGCGCATAGGCCTGCAGTACTCAGGCCCTTTGGTAAGGAAGTCCAGCTCCAATTCGAAGACCTTCACTCCCTCGAATGTGAGTCGCACCACTTGCTCCTTGATGACCCTGCCAATGACCGTAGCCGGGACGTCCCATAGTTCAAAGACTTCCAAGATGCGCTTAACATTTTTCTCCGGGGCAGCTAGCATCATCCTCTCCTGCGACTCTGATACCCATATCTCCCAGGGTGCCAGTCCTTCTTCCTTCAATGGTACTTTGTCCAACTGTACCTCGGCTCCACATCCCCCGGCCAAGGCCATCTCGCCTACTACGCAGGAGAGCCCTCCCCCTCCTAGATCCTTCATCCCATGGATCAGCTTCTTGGAATTGACCTCCAGACAGGCGTGGATAAGAGGTTCTTTCATTATCGGATCGCCCAGTTGAACCGCTCCCCTTGATTCCTCTTCTGACTTCTCGTGCAGCTCGGCCGAAGCGAAGGTCACTCCATGTATCCCATCCCTACCAGTCCTACCCCCGACCAATATTAGCACGTCACCTATTCCCCGCACGGAGTTGCGCACCACATCGCTCTTCTTTACAATGCCAACACAACCCACGTTAACAAGGCAGTTGCCCACATACTTCTCATCGAACCAAACGCCGCCAGCCACCGTGGGCACACCAATCCTATTCCCGTAGTCGCGTATGCCCGCGACCACTCCTCCAAAAAGATATTTAGGATGCTTCACCCCCGCCGGGACCTCGCCCGAATAGTCAGGAGGTCCGAAGAATAAGGGATCGATGAGGGCTATGGGCTGAGCCCCCATGCAGAGTACGTCGCGCACGATACCCCCGATGCCTGTGGCAGCACCACCATACGGCTCTATGGCTGAGGGGTGATTATGCGATTCGATACGGAGCGCATAGGCATATTCTTCATTGAAGGACATGACTCCTGCATCGCCCTTGGCGATAATGTCTGGGTGCGAGAGGCCGAATATGTGTTCGCGCAAAAATTTCTTGGATGATTTGTAGCAGCAGTGCTCGCTCCACGCCTGCCCTATCGACTGCAGCTCCACATCCGTGGGCCTGCGCATCCTCTGGGCGAAATACCTCTGCACTGTCCTCATTTCTTCCAATGAAAGGTTGAGTCCCAATCTCAAGGAAATTTCAAGGAGCTGGGCATCGCTAGCAGCGAGGATATCGATGTCGAAGAGTTCGAAGGGGAGTGGCCTTCTGCTCATCAAATGATCGATCGACATGTTGATCACTTGATTGTGATTTTGTATTTCTGTATGACTGGATTCGCCAATAGCTTGCGGCACATCTCTTCGCATTCCAGGACCGCCCTCTCAGGGGAAGCCTCGATATCGATTTCGAAGACTTTCACTGTCCTCACACCTTTCACATCCTTGAAACCCAGAAGTTCCAAGGCCTTCCTGGTGTTCTGTCCCTCAGGGTCAGCCACGCCATGCTTAAGCTCTATCCTGATCTCAGCGACTACCAATGACGCACCCGTCGTGGAATCTCACCTGCCATACTTAACAGTTGGCCGTTGTTGGAGTTCTCATGTCCAAGGCGCCCTCTCGATGTACAGCGTGACGGCATCGAAGACCCCGTTCATGATAAATCCCACCGCCACTGCGGCCAGCAATAGGCCCATGATGCGACCGAAGGCGGCTGCCCCCCCTCGGCCCATGCGTTCGAAGATGGGTTGAGAGTAGATGAGAAGGACATAGCTAATGGCTGCGGTCGCCAAGATAGAGATGAACACCGAGGCCAGATCAAAGATCATGTCGGGGGAATCCATGGCGTAGGAGATGTAGATCATGACGGTGGTAATGGCACCCGGGCCAGCGAACAGAGGTATCCCTAATGGAACCACACCTATTTCCTCCTTAGCCAACGCTTCCTGCCGCTCGTCCTCGGTGATCTTGGCTCGGGAGCGCTCCCCTCTCATCATGGCGAAGGCCACGGAGAAGAGCAGCAGACCTCCTGCTATCTTGAACATGGGAATGGTTATGCCGTAAAGCATGAAGATGTATTGACCGAAGATGCCGAAGGCGAAGAGGACAGCGAGCATGACTATGCATATCTTGACGATAACCCTATGCTTCTCCTCTTTGGTGTAACCCTCAGTAACAGTGACGAAGAATGGAATGTTGCCTATGGGATTGACGATAGCGAAGATGGCAGCAAAGGCTGTGATGGCGAATTCCCAGCTCATTCGGCGATAGGACGCTCTGAGATATACTTATCCTTTGCCTACACTCAAGGCCCGACGAGCAAAGATGAGATAACCGGTATGACCGAGGCTCTCGAAAGCAGGCCGCACTCCTCCAGGGTGCACCTCCATACGTCTTTGCATGATTTCCAGGGCCTCCACTTCCAAGTAGCCTCTGCGACGCAAGGATAAAACCGTCTGCTCTAATTGATTGACGTTAGGCACGAAAGCACAGAATCTTCCTCCAGGACGCAGGAACGTTTCTAGGTTACTGAGGGCCGACCAGGGCTCTGGAACGTCTAGGGCGACTGCATCCAGCTCCTTTTCCAATCTGATTTCGTTGATGTTTCCGATGCGCAGGTCCCAGGCTTTGACGAAGGGAGAGCGAGAAACGTTCTTGCGCGCCTTGGCCGCGAACTCACTTCTCATCTCCACTGAGATCACGAGTCCTTCGGACCCTACCGCGTTCAGTAAGGCGGTGGTAAGCGAGCCAGAGCCCACACCTGATTCAAGGACTACATCACCTGGCTTCAGGTCGAGACGGAAAACAATGGCGGCGGCGTCCTTGGGAGTGATGACCTGCGGCCCCCTCTCCAACGACTCCATCAATTCGTTGGCTCCAGGACGGAGTGCATGAAATATCTTGTCTCCCAGCCTGAGCATGGACCCCTCAGGCGCACCAACCAACTTAGAGCCGTCTATGACACCAAGACCTGGAATTTTCACCATATCTTTGGATAGAGTGAGGAAATGCCTCCTGCCCTTATCGTCCAGAAGGTAGATGATTTCGCCCTCGCGTAGCATCGTTGAGGCTATGACGGGAGACGAACATAAAGTCTCTGGCTATATTAGTGGGTCAGAAACGTAAAGATAAAGGATGGCACAGTTAAGAAGCACATGTTATCCAAACGAAAGAGGGCAAAGGCCTGTTTTTACATTAAAACTCTATTACAGACCAATTACGTTCGCTTGCCATATCTTTGAGCCCTACCCACTACGCAAATTCGTGAAAGAGATAGGAAAGAAAAGCAGCTCCGCTCACGAAATCAGGGCCTGAGCTACACCAAATTCTCAGGCTGTTGCTCTCCCCGTGGGCCAACTCTCTGCTGGAGTGTCACCTCAGGGCCTTGCCGCAGCCAGGGCACTTTAAGTCGTGCAAGGAGATGGCTGCGCCGCAGGAGGGACAACGCGGTGCCCCCTCGGTTTGATGCACGACTTTCTTGGCTTCCTGCTCGGTCTTCGTTGCGGACTCCTCTTTCTTCTCGAATTTATAATTGGGTGCGCCATATGATGGCCTGGCAGGGTACTGAGTTGCTTTTGTCTTTCTTTTACGCACGACCAATAAATACCAAAGCAAGAGGCCGATCAGGCCTAGGAGAAAGCCTAAGAGGGGCCAAAGCAAGCCCTTCTCGCCGTTCTTCTTCTGATTCAGAAAGATCAGGACCGCTATCACCACACCTAATATCAACCATGCTGCCGAAGGGAGAAAAAACGATTCCAGCATCCCATCACTGTCTGATAAATGTCTGACGTCTTATAAAAAGATTTTTAGAAAAATCCTTGGTGTGCACTCAAAGGGAATTATATTTCGCTAATTTCTCCGCTGTCCACCTTGACATGTTAAAAGAGTTTTAGATCCCCTCCACATCCGGGCGAACCTCAAGTCACCTGTCTCCTTGAGCAATTATACATCCCTTCTCCATCATTGAGGTCGGATACAAGCCCCAATGATGAAGCACCTTCCACACTCGCAAATTTCTCTATGGCTCTAAGGGCCTTTTTGCAGTGAATTCAACTTCTTTGCAGAGCGCATCTATCCTTCTTATTAGGCGGTGAACCTCGCCTTCTCTATCTCTCCACCAATACCTGGACCATACCCTCTCTAGATTCCACCCTCTCTCAATGAGATATTTGGGCCTGACCACGTCTCTCTCCCTGGCGCTCTTGGCGCTTTGGAAGGACCACCCATCCCCCTCAATCCCTAGGATATAGCGCGAAGGGTCTTTTGGGTGCACTACAGCTAGGTCCACCTTGTATCCGGAGAACCCTACTCTTTCCTCCACCAACAGTCCTTGGGCTTCCAAGGCGGTCTTGATCATGCTCTCAAGGCTCAGGGGTGCACGCTCTTCAGGAGCTCCCTCGGACTTAAAGGTCCCCACACGTTTCAGTACATCTTTCATCTCCTCCCTATCCATTCGGGAGACCGCCTGGGCATAGAGGAGATAGTCTTTTAGACGCTTGGGGCCGAGGTTCTTGACCTCTTCCACCGGTAGTTCTGCGGGGTCGAAGGAGGCGACCATTATCACCTTCACTCTAGCTCTCGTTATCGCCACGTTTAATCTGTTCTCACCCCCCTCCAGATTGAGGGGTCCGAATTGCACCCTCAACTTTCCAGATGAGTCTTTGGCATAGGCCACGGAGAAGATTACTACATCCCTCTCATCGCCCTGCACGTTCTCGATGTTCTTAACGAACGGCCTATCGTCCAGGTTCCGGGAGGGTGAGGAGGAGAGGGCGAAAAGCCTGTCGAACTCTTTGTCAGTAATCCTTCTGCTTTCTATCACATCTTCTATCAGATCGCGTTGCCGTTCGTTGAACGTTATCACGCCTATAGAGGGAATCCTGCCCTTTCGCTCCCCTTCAGAGAGAAGGTTGTATATCAGATCCACCACCTTCTCCGCCTCAACCTTATTCCTCCTATCCTCCCATCTTCCCTCCACCTTGACAAATTCAATGGGGGCGCGCTCGAAGAGTCGCTGCACATTGGCCGCTATCTGGAGATTCCCTTCATAGAAGGCGTAATTGCTGAAATCTATCAGCTCCTGGAACTTAGATCGATAGTGCCAACTCAGGTAGCGAGGAGAGACATTCCGCATGGCGAGCATCAGCAGGCTCTCGGCCTCGGTGACTTCGTCTAGCTCCTCCTCGTCCTGGCTGCGGAAGAGGTCGAATGGACGAAGCTGCTTCTCATCACCAGCTATGACCACTCTCTTCCCTCGGTATATGGACGGTAAGGCCCTTTCTACTGCCAGCTGGCTAGACTCGTCGAATATAACCAGATCGAAGAGCCCCTTCTGTAAGGGGAATACCTCGGAAACCACCTCCGGGCTGACCAGCCATACAGGGGCTGCGGTCATGAGCTGGAAGGGATATAGCTCCATTAGCTGGCGTACAGACTTTACTCTTCGTTTCTTGTTCAACTCGTCCAACAGTCTGTTCCATTCTGTCTCCGGTCTTTTGTTGGGATGATGCTCTCCCGGAGGCAGGCGCCTCCTTCTGCAGGAATCGAGGGCCTTCCAAGCAAGCCAACGGCGTAAAAGCTCTCTTCTTTCTTCCAGAAGTTCTGCCAATCTAGCGCTCAGGCCTCGATAACGAGAGAGGGGGTCGCCTGACAGAAGAGGATGTGTCCTCTCGAACTCGGATATCCAGGAAAGCAGCATCTCCTGCTCCAGGACGAGCTTCCAAGGCTCACCATCCGCCGGGAGTTGAGCCGAACAAAGATCATAGGCCTCGCGCTCCTTAGGGCTCAGCGAAGCCACGCGCCTATCATGCTCTTTCATGGCATCGAAATCTTTGAGTGCGCTGCGCATCGCCTCCAGCCTTTCTCGCAAGATGCCAGGCTGCGAAGCCATGTCCAAAAGCTCTTTTAATCCTCTGGGACTGAGCCACCGCCCTAAATCTTGCACGGATTGCATCAATTCCAGCCCTAGGGAAAGCGCATCCCTCGTGCGCTGAGCGTCATTTACCCTGGGATCGCTGGGGAACTGATTTCGGAGTGAACTGAGCAGCTTGAGAGAGGACCGCCATCTAGGACGGATTTGATGTAGGAACTTTCCCTCCAAAGAAAAGTAATCATTCATAAGGCTAAGCGCCTCGCTTTGCTTCTGTGGATCACCGATGACCAAAGTCTCCTGCAGGCAGAAAGAGATAGCGCGCAGCAGGGCCGCATCAATTTCGAAACGCTCCTTGAGCTCGAACTGGGAAAAGGGAATCCTAGCTTGCCATGGATATGGTGCACGGTCGAAGCGCCAAAAACCTAATTGCAGTTCAGGCAGCTTGGCTATTAGGGAATCAAGCTCAGAGGCGGTGAGACGGTAGGGAAGAGAACCAAGGTTCATCCTCGGCACATAACTAGGCGCAGCCCTGAGATAGAGCTCCCTCGGACGAACGCCATTAGGCATCTCCTTCCATAAAGGCTTGACCAAGGCATTCAACTCCTGAACCACATAGTCGATCTCCGAGCTGACCTGCGCGAATCTTCTCTCTAGTCCCTCATCCCGCAGAGGAGGGTCTCCGTTCAGTCTCTGGGAGAGCATGGCGTACATCTTCGCCCTATCTGCACGGGAGTCGTGCAGCACTACCGCCACATCCGAGAGCCCCACCCTACCCAATCTCTGGTGCACCACATCCAAAGCGGCCCGCTTCTGGCACACTACTAGCACTTTCTGATCCTTCGCCAGGGCATTGGCGATGAGATTGGTTATGACTTGGGACTTTCCTGTCCCCGGTGGCCCCCTCACCACCACTGCTTCAGCCCTCTGTGCTTCTAGCAACACTTGATCTTGACTCGAGTCCGAGGGGAGAATATTATTAAGCTCTCTATCCGGGGTGGAATCTATGTCCACATTTGGTATGGAGGGAGGGGTAGCGCGTAGATGATGGACTTCCAAGAGATCATCCAAGAATCCGAGATCTGTCTCTCCTTTCTGCACGCGCTCGAGGAGGCGCTCGTAATCCTGGTAAATGGCAGTAGAGCCTTGAGGGAAGATACCGACCGCCGCAAAAGGTACCAAGGCTAGCTCCACCTTATCAAAACCATCGAGGTCGCTAGTTGTCAGATCATTTAGCAGTGGCACTTTGTCCATTGGTATTGCTGGCTCTAGCTTAAGGTAGGGTGATAGTAAGGCCTGGAAACGCTCCACTAGATAATCTGGAAGTCCATCTTTGGGGGAAGTCTCTATTAAATCCAAAGCTCGCTCCTGCAGATCATCTGGTAGAGATATGCCGCACAGCCTCCTCAATGCTGCCAGGAGAGCTCGGTTAAGAATAGGCTCCTCATCTTGGAAGGTGAGATACCAACCGGGTATCCCTTCGGAACGTACCCTTTCCAGCCTCACCGGGAAAAGGAGCAGCGGGGCGCGCACATAACCCTCGGGACAAGGCCTCCCCGCCAGGAAAGGGAATCCAAGATAGAGGTCGCTAAGCCCCATCTCCTCTTCTATAGTTCTTGCCGTCCTATCCAGGGCGGAGCAGTTGGCGCGTACTTGGTCAGCCCATTCGCTCCGGTCCGAATCCTTGACCAGTTGGATTTCGGAATGGGTCCTCAAAGCCTTCCTCAAGCAATCATCTGCTTTCTTGACGTCCCCATTCCACAGCCTTCCAAGATCCAAAACGAATTTCTTGTCTATTCGCCTCAGGAATATGGATCGGTTACGCCAATCAGTATGCAAGAGCCTGTCCTGGTATACCTTGAGCCGGGAGATTAGAACCTCTGTCCCCTCCATATCCCCTACTTTCCCATCCACGCCCTTAAAAAGGCTACAAAGGGATATTAATCATTTGGAGCCAGTGCGCAGAGCTAGAAATGTCAATTAAGCCTCATGAATCCCTTTGGGGCTCTAGCGCATTATGGATGGGACGTTTCCTCTCACCTCGCAGTGGACCCGCGATTTGTTTATCTCAGATTCTCTAGGAAAGATGATAGCGTTCTACCTCTATCGAGGCCACAGGCTGTTGAATCGCAACTTTTTTTTCAAAATTTAAGGCTCCGTCCCTAATCTTTTTAAAGTTCGATAGCTAGGTATTGTTAAGAATTATTGATCACTCTGACCATTCTTTCTTTTTCGGTCTTGAATTCGATTTCAGCAAAGCAGACATCAAGATCAAGAACGCTGATTAATTCCCTAAATCACCCAACCTTTGGACTGGAGATATTTCTCCCTTGGCAGAGAAGTTATGCAGAGAAAAAGGTGGTTGGTAACGAGTTTCACGAAAAGCGCATTTTCAAATCGTCCGTCTTTACTCTCATTTTTTAGTAGCATTGCTCTTTTTCGCCGTACTCTTCGACGCCTTCCCTTTTGCTTTTTTTGGCTTTTCTTCCACCACCAATTCCATGGGCACGTCGCAGCAGATGACATCGCATTCGCCGCACTCGCATCCATCGTCCTCGATGACTACTACGAGCCCGCATTCTGGGCATTCGTACTTCTCGCCTTTTTTCTTGGTCATTTCAACCCCTCCACTCGGCCCAAGCGGGCCATGTTAAATATTATGGCATCCACCTTAGGATATAGGTTTCGTCATCTTATCAGCCAAAAATAGAAGAATTCGGTTAGGAGGCGGTTAAGTCCCAATTGGCTTTATGCAGCTGTGTATGTCACTCGCTATTCCAATTAAAGCAGCAAAATAGTTATATGCTCATGGCATTGAGCGCTGCCGATGGCAGAGAACGTCTTCCCTAAAAAAGCGAAATTATGGCTATCCCTCCTCCTTATCCTAGGGGGATTCGCCATGTGGTGGGGGTGGGGCCTGATGTATGGCACCTGGAATATTTTCGAGAGGGAGAGCATGGGAGTGTACGCCATCGTGGTAACTCTATTAGGTCTGGGGATGCTCGGGCTGCTTCTCGTTTGGAAGCAGAGATGAAAGCCTCGAAGGCGTAGTTTAAGCTCACATGGCGCGCGCAGCATATGTAGCTCGCTCGGTCTCCTTGCCGCACACCAAACATCTAGCTCGAAAATCCTCTTTGATGTAGGGAGTTCCAAGTATCTTAAGTTCGGTTCTGGTCTCTATCTCGCGGCCACATTGCTCCGCACCGCACCATCCGAACCTGAGTATCTTCTTAGGCGGGTTCTCCAGGGTGTCGATAGTGGCCACGGCGTTGGCTAACCTTGTCCAGGCTGAGGCATTCATATCCTCCATTATCTTTTGCAGCATCACCTTGACTTCCTGAGATATCGTCCCTCTAGGGAACCAACCCTTGGAGCCATCGTGGCGCACGGCATAGCTTACTTTCCCCTCAGAGATATCTTTGGGACCGAGCTCCAAACGTAGCGGCACCCCTCTCATCTCCCAATCATAGAATTTGCTACCGGGGCGCTCATCCCTCTCATCTAAATGAGCCCTAATACCATCTTTCAGCAGCTCATCCCTCAATGTCCTAGCAGCGGTCGTAACCTCCTCTACTTTACCCTTGGCCAAGATGGGCACGATCACTACTTGATAGGGAGCCACATCTGGTGGAAGGACCAGGCCCTTATCGTCGCCATGAAAAGCTACGATGCATCCGACTAACCTCTCGCTCATGCCAAAAGTCGTCTGATGCACATATTTGAGCGTGCCATCAACGTCCTCATACTTTATTTCAAAGGGGCGAGAAAAATTTTCGCGATAGTGATGTATGGAGCCAAGTTGCAAAGATCTGCCTTCAAGCAAGGGACAATCCACACCCACGGTATAGTAGGCACCGGGGAACTTATCCCATTCCGTGCGCACCAGTAGGAAATAGGGAAGGGCTAGACGTCTCATCAGTTTCTCAAGGATAACGAAGTCCTCCTCCACCTGTCGCTGCGCATCCTCCTCGGTGGTATGGCAGGTGTGAGATTCGAAGAAGTGTATCTCTCGCACCCGGATGAAAGCCCTCGTCATCTTCGTCTCATAGCGGAAAGTGTTCACGATTTGATAGGTCTTCAACGGAAGGTCGGAATGGGAACGGATCCAGAGTGCGAAAATAGGATACATAGCCGTTTCCGAAGTGGGGCGCAGGCACATACGGATGTCCAATTGGTTAAGGCCGGCATGCGTGACCCAATACACCTCGGAATCGAAGCCCTTGATATGCTCCTTCTCCTTCTTGAATTCCGTCTCCGGTATCAGGAGGGGAAAGCAGACCTCATCATGGCCGGTGGCGTCGAATTCGCGTCGAATGTACTCATCGATGAGGCGCATTATCTTCCATCCATAAGGTCTCCAAACATTCATGCCCTTGATAGGGTAGCGCTTATCAGTCAGCCCCGCGAGTTCTACGATCTCGTTGTACCATTCGCTGAAATCCTCGGACTTCTTGACCACCATTGTCTGCACCAAGGCGAAGTGGGAATGTGCTTCCGCTTTTATATGCTTTGGAAGGAGAGGCTTCTCAGTCAATAGAGACGCATCAGAAGGGAAAATAAGATCAGAGAGCCTTACTAACTACCTTGGCCACGGATATCTCCGAGACCTCGCTTTCTAAGGTATTGGTAGATACGATTCTATCGCATACCTGCTGAAGCTTGGGAACCGCACCGCCAGTGAAAAGGCCGTGCGTGCAGGAGGCATAGACCTTCTTAGCCCCGAGCCTTCTTAGCTCATTGGTGGCTGCGATTATGGTCCCTCCAGTGGAGATTATGTCATCTACTATCAATACCGTCTTATCGCGGGCGTCAACATGGCTGGGCGTGATCCTGACTTCCGTGCCGCTGATGCGCGTCTTCAACAGATGATCGCTCTCACAGCCTATCACCTTGGCCGTCTCCCTGGCTCTTTGTGCCGCCCCTGCATCTGGTCCCAGGACTAAATCTATTCCACAAGATGAGAAGTACTCTCCTATCGCGGGAGCAGCCTTAAGATCTTGGGCAGGAGCGCGGGCGAACCACTCCAAGACATCAGGCTTATGCAGATCGATGGTGATCAGGCGGTCCATCTCCATCTCTAAATGGCGTAGCATAACCTTGGCGCTCAGCGCCTCACCAGGATTGAATCTCCTATCCTGGCGGGCATAGCCGAAATAGGGAATGACACAGGTGATCTTCTCTGCACCTAGACCTCGGGCGGCGTCCAGGAGCAGCAGCAATTCCACCAGGTTGTTATCTGGATAGGTGTTCTGAACCACCACTACTTCCTTCTCCAAAGCGGGGCGCTCAATGCGGACATAGGCCTCGCCGTCAGGAAACCTCTTGGTTATTGCCTGGACGAACTCTACCCCTAACATAGCAGAAAGGTCCTGGGCCAAGGATCTTGAGGTCGAGCCGCAGAGAATTATCATGGCAGAGGGAATCCCGATAATGGAATTAAAGGATTGGGGGTGCAGTAAGCCCATGCTCCTTGATGCATTATTAAATTGTAGAAGGTCTGCTCCTCGGCAAGACCCAGCACAATTGGCTATGGAAAGCGTAGCTTGAACGAAGAGGAAGGAATAGGCTCGTTGAGATTGTCCTGGCCTCGAAGTGAATATATCGCATTTTGCGCGAAAAGAAAACATGTTGAACCAAGCTAAGGCCATCATGAACTTGCGAGTCAGGTGATGTTAGGACCGTTAATGGCTAGCAGGGGGCATGATTTCCATCTTCCACGAAAGACAGCAGTGTTAAAAATGCTGATTATAGCCTGGTTCGTGTGAAAATGTATGTATGATAAATTTTTTTAAATAAATTATAATAAATAAGCTAATTAGCTCTCGATGTCAAAAGCCTCTCCGTCGCAATCCTTCATATAAGTCGCAATATATTTATCCCAAACGCTGGATATCATCCGCTGGGATGGGAATGCAAATAGATTCTACCATGGGGACTCCGCCCTCTTCCAGCACGGCCGAGATGCACCTCGAACCAGCTTCGCCTATAGCCCCTATCAATCAAGGTAAGCGACCAAAGAAGGAAGGGCTTTCCCATGTGGGCATAATCTTCGGCAACGTCGGCACCTGTGAGTTCCATTGCCGGGTCTTCGGGGATATCGAAACCATGGAATATGTGCAGGTAGAGCATCAGCATGAGGGCTGGGTTCTGGGCCGGGTCTCTTCCATGGAGAGAAAGACGAATCTCTCTCTAGACCGTGCTAAGATGATCCAGGACGGGGAGGAGGTGCAGATCGACGAGGAGGTCATAGCCAAGGTGGACATAGTAGGCTTTCGCGACGATCGAGGACTTTTACAAGTGCCTCGCACTCCCTTTAGGGCGGGAGATCACGTGTACAAGGCCACGGATGAGCTGATCAAGAAAGTGATAGGCATCAAGGAGAACATGGAGACAGGGGCCTATGTCGGTCTGCTTTACGGTCACGACATCCGGGTGGAGATAGATATAAACGCTATGGTACAGAAGCACGTCTGCATACTGGCAAAGACGGGAGGAGGCAAGAGCTTCCTCTGCGGGGATCTCATCGAGGAGCTGATGAAGCATGGGGTCACCACCTTGATCTTCGACCCCCATGGTGAGTATGGGGCGATGAGGGAGAAAGGCCCTCAACCCTCCACGCACCGCTGCTTCAACGTGACCCCGAGAGGTTACGCGGAGCAAATCATCGAGTTCGCCACGGATACTACTATCAATCCACAGGCCAAGCCTCTACGCTTCACCTTGGCCAATCTCGAGGCCAGAGATCTTCTGGAACTGACTAACATAAAGAAGGGAGCCACGTATCTGAAGGCCTTGCGCGAGGCCATCGATGCGGTTCGCACCGCCAAGAAGGAGTACTCCCTGAAGGACATCATCAGGGTGCTGGAGGGGGATGAAGAGGGGCAAAACAACGCGCTCATCGCTGAGCTGGAATATCTGAACGAGATCAACATCTTCGCCCCTCAGGGCACTAGGTTCGACGAGTTGATAGTCAAAGGTAAGACCACCATAATCAATTTCAAAGGCACGCCACCAGACATACAGGAACTAGTGGTCAGTCGCATAGCCACCGCCTGTTTCGAGCTGCGCAAGGCCAATAAGATACCGCCCATGATGATAGTCTGTGAGGAGGCTCATAATTACTGTCCTCAGCAGGGCCTGGCAGCTTCCTCCAAGATCTTCCGCACCATAGCCTCAGAGGGGCGAAAATTCGGATTAGGCTTGACAGTGATATCCCAGAGGGCGGCGAAGATAGATAAAAACGTCCTCTCACAGTGCAACACCCAGATGATTCTCAAGGTCACCAATCCCAATGACCTAAAAGCCATCTCCAATTCCCTCGAGGGTCTCTCAGAGGGCATGGAGGAAGAGATACAGCGCCTGCCTGTGGGTGTAGCTCTAATCATCGGAGGTAACATCCAGATGCCTCTGTTCGTAGAAGTTCGCCCGCGCGAATCCAGGCATGGAGGAGAGTCGGTGGAAATAATCCCCACCAAGAGGTAGAGATGCAGGACCGGATCACGGAAGAGAAGCTATCTAATTATTTGGATAAGACTAAAAGAGCTCTTTCCAAGGCCAGGATAGCAGCTCCTCCCCGCTCCTTCAATCGCAGGCTGGCAGAATCATTCTTGGATATGGCAAAGTCCTATTTTGAGGATGCTCAACACTTCTCTCAGAAAGGGGATTATGTGAACGCCTTTGCCTGCGTCAACTATGCGCATGCATGGCTTGATGCGGGAGCGCGCATCGGTCTCTTCGATGTGGGTGAAGATGATCAGCTATTCACCTTATTCGAATGATGAGGGGGCGATAATCATCCCTTCACCACGGTCCATAGCATAGCAACCGCGCCACCTGCTATGATGAGAGAAACTAGGATCACTGCTAGGCTTTGATAGGCATTATACCCCTCGGCGAACAGCCACAGCCAAGCTATCACTGATGCCATCCAGGTACCCCATATTAGCAAGGTGATCGAGAGCCGCCCTCTTGAAAATCCGCTCTTGCCCTTCCAATCTATCTCGATTTTTTCTATCTGCCGAGCAAGGTTAATGCCATACCTGCCCCATAAAATCAGGAGTAGGGCCGCGACCAGGGTTAGGGAGAGCAGAATTACGGCCAAGTTCTGGTATACGCTGAACTGGCCTGCCATGAAGTAAAGCCATATGATAATCAACGAGAGCCACAGGGCTCCGAGGAAGAGGCTGCCCCCCAATCTCCATGCCAGCCGACCCGCTGGCCCGTCCTGATCCACCTGCATGCAAGTGATTGAAGAGTTACGAACTCATAAAAGAGCTTACTCTTCATCCTTAGAGGAATCTATGATCCGCGGCCCTCTCCAATCCACCCTGCAGCGGTACGTTGTGCCCCGCTCCGATAGCAAGCGGTCCTGGTCTGGCACATGTCCTACAGCGAAGATGGAGTTACCTAGCATGGCCATGCTGGCGGGACCAAACTCCTCTGCAGCCTGGACCGCCTGCTCCACCTCTTGAGTCGCTAGCCCAGTTCGACTCATGAACTCCCTTGAGAGTCGCATCAGCGTCGCTAGGGTAGGAGAAAGAGACATGCGCTTAACGCAATCTTTGCCCACCTCGTTCACCACTTTTCTTTTCCCCGGGTCTGAGAGGATGGATGAGGTTGCCAAGGGTCCGCCTACCACGCAGAGCACCACCTCTGGCTCAGCGTTGATGCGGTCTATCACACCATAGGGAGGAAGCCCCTCCTTGCGCCTGAAGGTGATGCCTCCCCGGGACATGGCCGCCACATCCCCTAGGCCAGTGCGGTGGGACAGCTCGGCCTCATGCGCCGCTCGCAGGGCCGCTCGGAAGGGCAGGCCTAGAATGTCGCAGGTGGCATGCGCCGCAGAAAGCGCTCCCGCTGCGCTCATGCCGAAACCTTGGCCGCAGGGCAGGTCCTGGACGATATCCACATAGACATCCACTTTCCGCTCCAGAATCACATTGCTTACCGCCGCCTCAGTCACTGGCGCCCTTGCCTCTTTCCCATCGATGCGCACGATGACCTCTCCATTGCCTTCCTCTATCCGGACCGTGGAGGTTGCGCCAAGACTGAGGCACATCCCCGCGCCCTTAGATCCGGAACGCATGGGGTCGCGGTGCTCGCAGATTTGGAAGAAGCCTGTCACATGAGCGGGGCAGAAGGCTTTGGCTCTCATCCTATGCCCTTCTCCCTAACATCCTCGCCTCGTCCAAGATGCGGTCTGCCAACTCTCTCTTACTGCCCTTAAACTCCATCCTAACACCCTCGGCATCCAGGATTATGGCTTTGGTCTCTCCCGGCAATACATCCCGCAGATCGTTGGCCACTATGAGGTCCAGAGGTATCTCTTTCAGCCGTGAAGAGGCGCGGGAAAGGAGGTGCTCGCGCTCCGCAGCATGCTCGGCCTTGAATCCTATAAGCGTTCTGGCTTTGGGACGAAGCGCTTTAAGAACCTTGGGTAGGGGCCTAAGCCGTAGCACTAGCTCTTCCCTCCCGGAAGGAATCTTCCCCTCCACCTTTGTCGTGGCATAATCGCCCAGTGCTGCAGGTACGATTATCAGGTCATGGGATGCTTCTTGACTCAAGGCTATCAGCTCATCTACGCTGGAGAAGCGTCTCGTTGTGATATAGGAAGGCACCTGCACTGAGCTCCTGCCCATCCACAGCTCGATCTCAGCCCCCCGTCGGAAAGCGGCCTTGGCCAAGAGCACCGCAGTCTCGCCTGTGCTGCGATTGGTGATCACGCGCACATCATCAATTGGCTCCTCGCTTGCACCACCTATGACCAGCACCTTCTTCCCTAGATAGTCTCTACGGCCGATTCGTCTAATCACCCTGGCCACTATCTCTTCCATCTCCGCTATCTTGGCCTTCCCTCCCTCCACCCTAGGCCCTACGATCTCCACGCCCTCGCTTTCCAGAGCTTTAAGATTCTTGGCCACGAAGGGATTCTGATACATCGTCAGGTGCATGGCCGGGGCTACCATGACAGGTATATTGGATCCTAGGGCAGTGCTGGCCATGGTAGTTACGGGGGTATCATCTATTCCGCTGGCGATCTTGGAGATGGTGTTGGCAGTGCAAGGGGCGATAAGCAGCAGATCGGCGTGGTCCGGAACGTCTCCCAGGAGTGCTACGTGCTGCACTCTACTGTCTATCACCTCTATCACTGGATTGCCTGTGGCGAACTCCAAGGCCCAAGGAGTGACCAGCTTGGCCGCGTCTGGGGTCAGCACCGCCTGCACATGCGCGCCATGGCGCACGAGCTCGCGCGCCAATCCGAAACTCTCTATGGCTGCGATGCTGCCGGTCACGCCCAGTACTATCCGTTTACCATCCAAATCCTTTGAGGCCGTTCCACGCAGCATCTCGCTTGGGTGCATGAGGAGCCATCCCCGATGATTTGCTTAAATCTTGCTTCTTATATGTCGCAATGCCTCTCGCGCCACCTCTTCCACTGATCTGGAGGCGTCCAAGGAGACGAAAGAACTGTCCTCTGCGGCCAACTGGCGATAGATGACCTCGACTTCGCGCAGGTAGTGTTCGTACTCGAATTTGGTTAGCCCCCTCCTGCCGCTCAACCTCTCCAAGGCCAAGGGCACAGGCAGGGAGAGAAGCAGAGTGAGGTCAGGCTTCACGATGGCAGGTTCGTTGACCAATTTGAGCCATTCTACTGCCCTTCCTCTACCTCCTAAGCGAGAAGGGAGTAAAGCTCCTTGATAAGCAATAGTGCTGGCATAGTATCTATCGCATATCACCAGCTTCCCTTGCTGCAGCCATCGTACGATCTGGCGGGTATGCTCTGCTCGGTCGGCAACGAATAGCAGGGCTTCAGCCACAAGATCAACGTCCATGGTATTGGCGCGGCGAACCGCCTCCCCGATGAAGGAATGAGTCGGCTCGGAGGTGAGCAGAACCCTCTCAGGCATGGAGGCAGACAGGGCCTCGAAGACAATCTTCGACACTGTCGTCTTTCCCGAGCCATCGATGCCCTCGAATACCACAAAAAGACCATGGTACGGTCGCTCCGCTGAGGCCGCCTCCTGCCTCGCCTCCTCTACCCACTCCGTCGATGCCATCATATCCCAGCCATTGACTTCTTTGAGAAAATAATTCTCCTTGCTTTAGCTCCCTTTTTCAGCTCCCCTCATCATCCTGCGCCGATAGGCGCGGTATGAGAGTATGGCTTCTTTTGCTGCTTGAACCTCGTCCACACGCTTGACTGAGGTATTGTGGGGAGAGGACTTGACTAGCTGGGGGTCTTCGGAGGCTATGCGCAGCAGAGCCTCAGCAAATCGGTCCAGCGTACCCTTGGTCTCAGACTCGGTAGGCTCGATCATCAACGCCTCTTCTACCAGAGAAGGGAAATATACCGTGGGGGCATGCATACCGTAGTCCAGCAATCTCTTCGCCACATCCAGCGCTCTTATACCTTTCTCTTCTTTCAATTTCTTGCATGAGACCACGAACTCATGCTTCCTTAGCTCTTTATATGGTGCAGGATAGACTGAGGCTAATCGGTGCTTCAGATAGTTGGCATTGAGCACTGCTCTCTCTGAAGCCTCCTTAAGCCCGTTCCCGCCCTGTCTCAAAATGTAGGCATAGGCGCGCACTAACACGGCGAAGTTGCCGTAGAAGGCTCTCACCTTGCCAATAGAATCCGGCATATCATATTCCAAATGATAGCGACCTTCACGCAGGACTATCCTCGGAACGGGGAGGAAAGGCTCCAGTTTCTTCTTTACGCCCACTGGGCCTGCGCCTGGACCCCCTCCGCCATGAGGAGTGGCGAAGGTCTTGTGAAGGTTGAAGTGGACGATGTCAAAGTCCATGATGCCAGGAGAGGTCTTCCCCATGACTGCGTTGAGATTGGCCCCGTCATAATACAGCAACGCTCCCGCCTCATGCACTATCCTGGCAATATCCCTGATTCGCGCTTCGAAGATGCCTAAGGTGTTGGGGTTTGTGATCATGAAGGCTGCGGTCCTCTCGCTCACCGCCGCATCCAAAGCCTCTAAGTCCACGCAGCCGTCTGGTCCTGAAGGAATCTCTATGACCTCGAACCCGGCCATAGCCGCGCTAGCTGGATTAGTCCCATGCGCGGAATCAGGCACCACCACCTGCGTTCTTTGCTCCCCCTTTTTGGCATGATAGGCTTTGGCCAGGAGCATCCCGGTGAACTCTCCGTGCGCACCGGCGGCGGGCTGCAGCGTCACCGCGTCCATCCCCGATATCTCGCACAGCGCCTTTTCCAGCTCGTACATCAGGCGCAAGGCACCCTGTATCGACTCCTCCTCTTGATAGGGATGTATGCTGGCTACGCCTGGCAGCGAGGACAGGACATCCCCGTATTTGGGATTGTACTTCATCGTGCAGGATCCCAATGGATAAATGCCGTTGTCCACTCCGAAATTCATCTGGCTGAGATTGACGTAATGCCTCACCACCTCCCTCTCCGGCAGGGAGGGGAGGTCCAGGGATTCCCTTAGGAGCTCGGGGGGGGCCAAGTCCTCCAGCCTTTCTACCTCATCGGAATGAGGAAGGTCGATCTCAGATTTACCGTCCAACTCGAATATCAGGCGTCTGTCATGCCTGGCCTGGCGGTACATCAGACCACCTCCTTTAGCGCGCTTATCAAGCGCTCCATATCCTCATCGGAGGTGAGCTCGGTGGCGCAAAGCAGCATGTGGTCTGGAAGTTGGCGAATATGGCGGTGAAGAGGTAGTCCTCCTAGGATGCCCTTCCTAAGCAACAGCTTGTTCAGCTTCTCCGGTCTCAGCGGTGTCCGGATCACGAACTCATTGAAATGGTAGGAGTCGAAGATGGGCGAGTCAAAGCCGTCCAATTGGTCGATTAGAGCTTGCAGCTTACGAGCGCGTGATATGTTTATCTTGGCCAGGGTGCGCAATCCTTCCCTCCCCAATATGCCCAGGTAAGCAGCCGCTGCCACCGCCAAGAGAGCCTCATTAGTGCATATGTTGGACGTGGCCTTGGAGCGCCGGATATGCTGCTCCCTGGTCTGCAAGGTCATGCAGAACGCCCTCTCCCCCTCTGCGTCCTTGGTCATGCCTATGACACGTCCCGGCATCTTGCGCACGTGCTCCTGACGGCAGGCGAATATACCTAGGAGCGGTCCACCGAAGTTCATGGGTATGCCCAAAGGTTGTCCCTCCCCGATGCATATGTCGGCTCCATAATCGCCAGGTGCCTTTAGGATCCCCAAGGAGATGGGGTTGACCCCCACCACCAGAGCAGCTTCGGGGAATTCCTTTTTTAGGAGAGGAGCATGGGAATCGATGACACCGAAGAAATTCGGAACCTCGACATATATGCCAGACGTATCCGGTGTAACCTTCGCGCGCAAATCCTCCAGGTCCAATTCTCCCGTGTAAGGGTCATAGGAATACTCTACCACTTCTATACCTGGACCAGAGCAGTAATTCTGAAGCACGGACTTCTTCTCCCAGTTCATGGCCTCAGGGATCAGGAAGCGTTTGCGCTCGTTGAGGCGCATGCACATGGTAGCCGCCTCTCCCAGCGCGGTCGAGGCATCATAGTTGCTGGAGTTCACCGCTTCCAGGCCAGTGAGCTCGGCAATGTAACTCTGGTATTCGAAAAGCGCTTGCAACAATCCCTGGCTGATCTCAGGCTGATAAGGTGTGTAGGAAGTGATGAATTCCGATCTGGTTACGATGGTCTTTACCGCCGAGGGGATGAAATGGTTATATATGCCCGCGCCTAGGAAACAGGGACGCCCTTCTGCATCCAGATTCATGGCCATCATGGTTCTGATCTCTCGCAGCACCTCGGCCTCCGAAATCCCTGCTGGTAGATGTAGGCCGTTGATGCGCACTTCAGGCGGTATATCCTCGAACAACTGGTCGATGCTGGTCAACCCCAGCTCGGAAAGCATCTCTCCAGCGCGCTTCATGTTAACATCCTCGCTACCCAATACGAAATTAAAAATATTGCTGATGATGCATTCCTATTCCTTGCTACCCTTTCTGCCAGAACCAGATAATCGCTTACTGGTCGACCCGCTCACCCTCTGATCCTCGATTTGCACTTCCAAGACTTGAGCTTGGGACAGAGACACCAATCTGGTAAAGAAGGCAGGAAGAGACTCGATATCCTTTATCTCTGTCTTCACCAGGATCACGAGACGCATTCGAATCTGGTCGTCATAGGGCACGGCATTGGCCTTCAAAGCCTCCCTTAGCATGCGGGCCAGCTGGCCCCCCTTCCGATCCCAATCAGTTAGAATGATGGCTCCCTTTCGCTCCTTGGCTAGCCTCTCCGCGGTGGAAAATATGCCATTTGGTCCCTGAACCTGCCAAACCTCACCATCCACACCGAGCAAGGACATGGCAGCCCTGTCCTTTTGCCCCTCCACCAGGACCACCATGCTGTGGCTTCTTTCCCTCAGTTCATCGAGGATGGAAGTTAGCTCCTCTAAGGTGTCCTCGGGGTCTCTCATGAAAAACTCCTACCGTTTAGTAAATGATGACGGAATATTAATTGAGTGATCGGCTGTATAGACCTCCTGCTGCGGTCGATTCGTGCCAGGGCCCTGGCCAAAGGAAGGAGAGGCCTTTTCCAGTTTGAGGTTGTTTGAAGGGGAACACCGCTAGGGGTATCTATGGGCTCACCTCGGGCGGGGGAGATCGAACCTATCCAGGCTCATGACCTTATCCCAAGCCGCCACAAAATCCGCTACGAACTTCTCTTGGGAATCATGGCAGGCATAGACCTCGGCTATGGCACGGAGCTGGGAATGAGAACCGAAAATCAAGTCTACACGCGTACCAATCCATTTCAGCTCCCCTGTTTTCCGGTCTCGGCCCTCGAATGTATCGGGCTCCTTGGCTGAAGGCCTCCATTCTGTCCTCATATCTAGAAGGTTCACGAAGAAATCATTCGCTAGCGTTTCCGGTCTCTTGGTGAAAACGCCATGCTGGGAATTTCCATAGTTAGCGTTCAGGGCGCGCATTCCTCCTATAAGCACCGTCATCTCTGGAGCGGTCAAGGTCAGCAGCTGTGCTTTGTCCACTAGAAGGGCCTCTGCTGGGACTGAGAACCTAGCCCGTTGATAGTTGCGGAAGCCATCCGCGGCAGGCTCCAGCACACTGAAGGATTCGACATCGGTCTGTTCCGGCAAAGCGTCCATGCGTCCCGCAGTGAACGGGACTTTCACATCGTGACCTGCCTTCTTAGCTGCCTGCTCCACAGCTGCGCACCCCGCTAGGACGATCAGGTCTGCCAGAGAAACCTTCTTCTCCCCCTTCTGCGCGTGGTTGAATTCCCTTTGTATCTGGATAAGAATCTGCAGCACCCTGCTCAATTGCTCAGGCTCGTTCACGGCCCAGTCCTTCTGCGGTGCGAGGCGGATTCGTGCTCCATTGGCGCCCCCGCGCTTGTCGGATCCGCGGAAGGTCGAGGCTGAGGACCAAGCGGTATACACCAATCTGGAAATGGACAGTCCTGAGGTCATGATCTTACTTTTCAGAAATTCCACGTCCTCCTCAGTAATCAACTCGTGGTCGACTGGGGGTATCGGATCCTGCCATATCAGATCCTCAGCCGGAACCTCTGGGCCGAGATAACGCGTGCGAGGTCCCATATCGCGATGGGTGAGCTTGAACCAGGCACGTGCGAAGGCCTCGGCGAACTCCTCTGGGTTATCACGGAACCTCTTGGCTATGGGAGAGAGTACGGGGTCCATCTTTAGCGATAGGTCGGCAGTGGTCATCATGGGGGAATGCCTCTTGGAAGGATCGTGAGCGTCCTGAACGGTGGAGGCCGCCGCGGGATCGGTGGGTATCCATTGATATGCGCCGGCCGGGCTCTTCACCAACTTCCAATCATACTTGAACAATGTGTTCAGATATCCCATGTCCCATCTCGTGGGGTTAGGCTTCCAAGCCCCCTCCAGGCCACTGCTGATGGTGTCTGCACCCTTCCCGCTCCTGAAGCTGCTCTTCCAGCCCAAACCTTGCTCTTCTATGCCCGCGGCCTCGGGCTCGGGTCCTACGTGGGATGGAGGGCCCGCTCCATGACATTTACCGAAGGTATGCCCGCCGGCTATGAGAGCCACAGTCTCCTCTTCCGTCATCCCCATGCGCTTGAAGGTCTCCCGCACATCGCGACCTGAGGCCACCGGGTCTGGGACGCCATTGGGTCCCTCTGGATTGACATAGATAAGCCCCATCTGGACCGCGGCTAGAGGGTTCTCGAGCTCTCTCTCGCCGCTGTACCTCTTCTCCTCTAGCCATTTACTCTCGCTACCCCAATAGACTTCTTCAGGCTCCCACGCGTCCTCGCGTCCTCCTCCGAAGCCGAAGGTCTTGAAGCCCATCGATTCAAGGGCGCAGTTGCCAGCGAGGATCATGAGATCGGCCCAAGAGATCCTCCTCCCATATTTCTGCTTGATAGGCCAGAGCAAGCGCCTTGCTTTGTCCAAGTTAATGTTATCTGGCCAGCTATTGAGCGGAGGAAAACGCTGCTGCCCTGAGCCCGCGCCCCCTCTGCCATCACCCCTACGGTAAGTGCCCGCGCTATGCCAGGCCATGCGGATGAACAATCCGCCATAATGTCCATAGTCAGCGGGCCACCAATCTTGGGATTCGGTCATCAACGTATAGAGATCTTCTTTCAATGCCTTCAGGTCGAGCTTCTTGAACTCCTCAGCGTAGCAGAAATCCTTGCCCATGGGGTTGGACAAGGGACAGGGCTTATGCAAGATGCTGATGTCCAGCTGATTAGGCCACCAGTCTCGATTCGATCTCTTCGGCTTCTCAATAGGTGTATTCTCCTCTCTCATTTCCATACTGCTCCAGATATTTGACAACAGCTCGTTCATTAAGATTGAAAACGATTTTCTGCGGTCGTGATATCATTGCGAAACGGCATTATTTAACAATTATTATTATTGAAAATGGAAACCTCAAAAGAATCGTAATCGGGAGCTTTAGCGTTTAAAATCTTGTTCAAAGCTTCATATTTAGGACCACATAGAAAAAGTCGCTACCTATCAAGTCCTTCTCGGCGGCAAGATAAGCATTTCTACCTAAGTAAATTTTCAAATAGACATAAATGCACATCTAACTAATTGCAGGGTGGCATTGTTTAATACCTCCGAGGTGCCAGAAAGATACGGTAATGCTCAAGAAGACAAACTATCCCCAAAGACAATATCGTTTTGACTCAAACATGAGTCCATTAGGAAATGACATTACTGGATGGGGGTTTGATGGAGTTTGTAGATGAAAAGGTTGATGTAGGACAGACTTGGAAGGTCATCTCAGTCTCTGAGTGTATTTTCACCATCTAACGATTAAATGTGTTTTGAGTTCTGGCAAATCATTCCTATTTGCAACATATTGAGCGTTAATTGAGGTTTGAATCTATAATAGCCTAAGTCCAGGAAAAATTTTTCAGAAGGCGGTCTAACTCTTTTTTGTCGAAAGCGCCTCGACCATCCTCATTGCCTTTTCCACCGAAGTCGATATGAATACGGTTTTTTGCCTAGAGGAATGTCCTCGCACAATCTCCACAGGTGTTGAGAAGAGCCTGCTCAATAGTGACACCAGCTCCTGATTCGCCTGTCCCTTTTCTGGGGGAGAGCAAACCCTCACTAACAATCTCTTTCTCCACTCATCAATACCTACAATCTCGCTCCTAGCGCTTGAGGGGGAGACGATAATATCGAGCTCTACTCCTGACTCTTTTTCTCTGAGAATGGAATGAGCGTCCACGGAATCATAGAAGGAGTATGCGGGGAAATAGGTTTTCCGTTTCATATGCACAAACGAATAAAACAAACCCTAAACCATCAAATATCCTCATTCAAATGTGTCTTTAATGCCACCGCCTCTGGAACCACTCACCTATGAGGACGTGACCAACGTTTATAGGGAGGAGAAGAAGTCAGCCAGTCTGACCTCGCTAAGGCAGGACTTCTACTCAGCGCTGAGAACGCTAATGGAACAGTTGCGGCGGGAATACGAGAAAGAGGCGGCAATAGATTCTTACGGAGCCAAGGCAAGACAACTCAGTCAGATGATCTCCAAAGTACGAGAGAAAGCCTTGCAAATATTCGATATCAGGGCTGATAAGATCATGCACATGGCCGTCTTGGCTGCTGCTGGCGGTAAGGTGGAGCAAGCGCGCCTGACAGATGAGGAAAGAAGGTTGTTCGAGACCGCTTTGGCACAGGTGCAAGGGATGCGAAACGGTCTCTTGGATCTTCCCCGACCTGCCTATATCCCCCTCTCTCGCTCAGCACAGACATCTCAAGTAAGTGAAGACAAGGTCCAAAACATAAGAACGGAAGAGCCTAAAAAAGGCTCTCAACCAACCATCCCCTCTCCTTCGCCCTCCGAACAGGTGGAGGTCATGCTGAAGGAAAGCCCTCCTCCTGAGATGGATGAAGCAAAACCTTTGAGCATAGAAAACATCGATGCTAGAAAAGAGGTATTGGAAGCATCAGGCTTGTCAGCAAAAGCTTCCATGCCTTTAGGCCGAAATTCCGATGAGGTCCTGGTTCGCGTGTTGGAGAACATTCCCCCTTTCACGACCACCTCAGGGGTATATGAGTTGAGCAAAGAGGACATCATCACCCTTCCAAGCAAGATAGCGAAGGCCTTGATCAAAAGAGGCAAGGCACAAGAGATAATAATTGATAAAGGATAATTGTCCAGGCGAATTCATGATCACATCACAACTAATACGATATCTTTATTAACGGCAATCCTATTTGGCGCAAGCACGGGCCCGTAGCTCAGCTAGGTAGAGCAATCGGCTCTTAACCGATGGGCCGTGGGTTCGAATCCCACCGGGCCCGCTCTAAGAAATACCCTGTCATCTTATTTTTTAGTGCCGAATTCGGAATTATATGAGTTTTCCTGTCTTCGTGAATCGAGCGTATTTCAATCTCACAAATAATCCAGAACCTTAATGACTGAACCCAAAATGAAATTCGAGCATTCTCTCAATCGATAATGCTATTATTCACTTGGATTCTATTCTTATTTCAGGGGGAGGGGCCTAGTTGAGAAAACAGCTCCTTATCACGGTATTCCTTGCTTGGCTGGTCTTAGTTTCGGTCATCGACTTGCCACAAGTGAAAGCGGAATCGGCAGCGTATTCTTGGACGGATCACATGGACTACTTTACATTTGAGGAGATGGAGGCCTCTGGCTGGACTGTAGGCGTCCCTCAACATACCTACCTAAATCATAGTTGTGTGGTCTTGGAGATGACTGCAGAGCCCCCTACCTACATCTCTCATAGATTGTTCCCTCCTGGCATTTTTGAATGGATGGCCGAGGTCAGAGGGATGTGGATTGAACAGTTCGGTCCTGGAAAAGGAGCCATAGGCATAAATGTTGTAACAGAGGGCCATAACTACGGCTGGGCACTCGATGGATATTATAGCAATTTCGCTTTGTATAGGGACAACTCAGTAGTGATGCGCTGGGGCCAGGTGGTCTTAGAACGCTACCGCTGGTACACCATGACCATGACCATGGTTGAAAACGTCCTCTCCCTTTATCTCGACGGGGTTCTTATTGAAACTTACATTGAGACCGATGCGCCTTCCCAGGCGATCGGCATGGACTCAGTATCCCCCTGGCTATCCACAACCCAATACGACTATTATCATTTCGAGGAAGTGAAGAAGGACAGTGCGAGCTCCACTTGGGCGTCCTGGAGGAGTGTGGTCGGTGGTCCAGATAGCGATGCGGGTTTCAATGCCTTGGCCACAGAGGATGGAGGATATTTGGTTCTTGGTATTACAAAGCCAGTAGGTTCGAATCTGAATCAGTATGACACTTATTTGATAAAATATGACCACTCTGGCAATGTGCTTTGGGCTCAGACGTATGACAATGGGGGAGGCGATTATACCTATGGCTTGACCAGGACGTCGGATGGAGGATTTGTGGTGGCTGGGGCCTCTTGGAGCAGCGACTTGCAGCAGTACAGAATTTGGCTTTTCAAGACGACCATTGATGGCGCCATGCTATGGAGCAGGACCTTAGGGACAGGGATCAATGACGTCGCCTTTAGTGTTGTCCAGACTTCTGATGGCGGCTTCGCTGTTACGGGATATAGGAGTAGCTCAGATCTCTATCTTATAAAAACCAATGATATTGGGATAGTAGAATGGGAGAGGACGTTTGGTGGCGCGGGGAGAGATTGGGGGAAGAAAGTTATACAGACATCGGATGGGGGCTATGCCATATCAGGTTGGACGCAATCATTTTCTGACACATCTCGAGCTAACTTGCCTAAGGCTTATCTTATCAGGACAACAGCTAACGGAACTCTTCTATGGCAGAGGTATTTCGGCCCGGGATCGACCTATGCTTATGATGTTATGGAGCTAACGGATGGGGGCTTCATTGTTTCTGGACATACAGATGGGATGGGAAGCGGAGGCAATGACCTCTATGTAGTAAGAACAACGACTCAAGGAGAAATAGTGTGGGAAAGGGCTTATGGAGGCCAAGGCGAGGAGCTAGGATCCTCCCTCTTCAAAGCGGCAGACGGCTTCGTGCTGGGCGGCTCGACCACCTCATTTGGCTTATCTAGCATCTACCTGGTTGGAGTGGATGGGCAAGGAGAGAAGGCATGGGAGGCTAGCTTCGGAATGCCCGGACTCCCGGTCTCGGGCTCTGTGGCGGTCCAGAGATCGGACGGGAGCTATTTAGCAGTGGGCCACACCAACACTTATGCGAGTGGCTCAGACGATGTTTTCGTTATGTGTATAAGGGGCGCATTAGGTGAAATCCCGATTCCATCTCGTAGAGATGCTAGCCAACAAGTTATTGGCACGGTCGGTGCGGTGGTGGTGGGGTCAACTGTCGGACTGCTTGCGGCAGCTGCTGCAGGCTCTGCCTCTAGTTATGCAAGCGGCTCCGCCGCAGGTTCCACTCATTCCTCGGCAACTTCACGGTGGCTGGGAAAGATCGCTGCCGGCTCGAAAAAACTGCTCCCCCTCGATAAGATTGAGGATTTCGTGGAGGGTTATGCACGATTCCAATCTCGTGCTTATCTCATGAAAGCGGAGAGCAAATACAGGAAGCAATTAGCGCAGCATAGGCCTCCTTTCCTAATGGGCTTCTCACTCAGGGAGATCATGGTCGTGGCTGTGGCCTCTATCCTACTGGGCTTCGCTTATATGATAGCGAAGCGGAAGGATCTGTTGGATCCCAATACCATATTGGTCTTTGTCCTCGTGGCTGGTTTCGCTATTCTATTACATGATCTGACGCACAGGTACGTTGCCTCTAGGTATGGCGCAGTGGCGGAATACAGATTCTGGGGATTAGGCATGGTGCTGATGGTGATCACCTCATTTTTCTTCGGTCTGGTATATGCTTATCCTGCCAAGACGGTCATAAACGATCCGAAAAAACTCACTCCCAAACAGCAGGCCATAGTGTTCGGAGCTGGCCCACTCGTGAGTCTAGGCGTCTTCAGCATCTTCCTGTTATTCATTCCTTTGGGAGGCTGGTTCCTCCCTATTGCCATACTGGCATGCTCCATGAACCTTTTATCTGCAGTATACAGTTTCATGCCTTTTGAGCCTATGGATGGAAGGCAGGTATTGAAATGGAAGAAATTGCTGTGGGTGGCTATTTTCCTTCCTCTTTTAGCTATATTCTTTCTGATGTCCATTTTCGTTTTTTAATCCATTAAAGCTCCAAACCTTTTTCTTAGCTTAATCAGTAGCAATTTATGAGAGAGTATAAAACAAGCGAAGGAAGTGTCCATTGAAGCAGTCTAAAAATTTTGTTTGATATGCGATTCATTTTTGAATTTTTATAAGATATGTTAATTTTAATAGAGTTAAAGAATTAAAGAAGTTACAATCCTTATAAAACTGGAAGATTTTACAAGTCTACATCTGTGTCGTAACTTCTGGTCAAAGGAATGCACAAATTACAGCAAAAAGTAATTCAATCGCCTTCATAATGAGAAAAGGCTTTGCTTACCTACTAATGCCTATCGTTTTACGCTTAACCTTTTTAGCCTGAATCCCTCATGGAGCTTCGTAGACCCTTTGGAGGCAAAAGATGAATATCTACTTCATAGGAACAGCGGGAAGCGGCAAATCCTCCCTTGTATGGGCCTTCAAGGAATGGATGACCCTGCAGGGTTTGGATTGCATAACTGTCAACCTAGATCCTGGAGCTGAATACATACCCTACGACCCAGACGTCGACATTCGCGATTGGGTGCGGGTAGAGGAGGTGATGAAGGAATATGCCCTCGGCCCCAACGGTGCTCAAATCGTCTGCGCTGACATGATGGCTCTGAACGTAAAGGAGTTGGCCGAGGTTATAGAGGGTTTCAAGGTCCCTTATGTACTCATAGATACGCCAGGGCAGATGGAGCTCTTTGCCTTCAGGCAGTCTAGTCAGGTGATAGTGGATGCCTTGGGCCGAGAGGAATCTTTCCTGGTTTTCCTCTCCGACCCTGCACTCGCCAAAACACCCAATGGCTTCGTCTCCACCCTCATGCTCGGCGCCACCGTCCAGTTCAGATTTAGCATCCCCTTCCTGAACGTTCTGTCTAAGGCTGATACCCTGGAAGAAGAGCAATTAAGGCAGCTGGAGGAATGGGCGAATGAGCCGGAGTCGCTCTTCGCCGCCCTGACCCAAGGGGATTTCAGTGCTCGCAACATCCAAAGCATCGAGTTCTTGAGGGCTATGGAGAGCGTGGGAGTATATCGTGAGCTCACTCCCGTGTCCGCTGAGACTCCCTTCGGAATGGAGGATATTTATAACGCTGTGCAGCAGTATTCGCAGGGTGGAGAGGATTTGAGACCGGATTGAAATAGTAATAAGAACTTTATTTTTGCGATATGGCACGTATGGTAGTAGTACAGCAATGCCCTCAGTGCAAGAGCACGAACGTTTTCTATGATTTAGGTGGCTTGACCGGAAGGGTTTATCGTTGCCATGATTGCGATTACATAGGGCCTGTGATAATCGAAACGGAGCTCAATGAACAAGAGGTCAAGGAATTGGAAGAAGCAAGAAAAGTTTTGGGGAAAAAGGACGAGGAGGGTAACAGAGCCAATAGTCGCAGAAGATTTTTCGGGCGTTTTAAGAAATGATATGCACCCCAAAGAAATGAAAAATGTGGTTAGGTAAAAAAATTTGAGGCCCGAGATCAGGCGAACATGACGCCCGACTCGGTGCATTTAGGTTCCTCTATCTCCAGCACCTTGGCGATGGCCCTCTCGAAATCGCACATGCTTACCGATTCGCGATTGTCACGAATGGCGAACATTCCAGCTTCGGTACAAATGGCCTTGATATCGGCTCCGGTGGCACCCTCTGTCTTAAGGGCCAGATCAGCAGGGTTCACGTTGGGGTCTATGGCCATCTTGGACATATGGATGCGGAATATTTCCTTCCTGCCCTCATAATTGGGAATCGGCACCTCGATTATGCGATCGAATCGCCCAGGGCGTAGGAGAGCCTCATCCAGAATGTCCGGTCTGTTGGTGGCGCCTATGATCTTCACATCACTGATGGGATTGAAGCCATCCAGCTCGGCCAGCAGCTGCATCAGTGTGCGCTGTACCTCTCGGTCACCTGAGGTCGCTACCTCCAACCGCTTGGCCCCTATGGAATCCAGCTCATCTATGAATACGATGCTTGGAGCCTTCTCCTTGGCCAGCTCGAACAGCTCCCTCACCAAACGCGCCCCCTCACCGATGTATTTCTGCACCAGCTCGCTTCCCACGAACCTGATAAAGGTGGCGTTCGTCTGGTGAGCTACCGCTTTAGCGATCAGAGTCTTTCCTGTTCCTGGAGGTCCTACCAACAGCACACCCTTGGGAGGCTCTATGCCCACCTTCTTATAGAGTTCTGGTCTGAGCAGGGGGTCTTCCACGGCCTCCCGCACCTCCAGGATCTGTTCATCCAGGCCACCTATGTCCTTATAGGATATAGACGGCTTTTCAATTATCTCGGCACCGATCACGATGGGATCAAGGGAGGGTGGCAAAACGCCCATTACCGCCAGCGTTTGCTTGTTGAGCGCCACCCTTGCCCCCACCTCAAGCTCCTCGGGCGGGACGTACTCCGACGTGGAAACAATGAAATCTGGGCCAGTTGAGCTCTTCACTATAACCCGCCCATCCGCCAAAATATCCTTAATGGCGCCGATGATCAGGGGGGGCGATTTAAGGCGCTCCATCTCAGAACGCATTCTTTTGAGCTCTTTCTGAAGGCGGAACAGCTCGCTCTCGACATAGCGCTTCTCCCCCTCAACGCGCCTGATCTCATCGAGAAGCTCGGTATTCCTTCGCTCCAGGACCTCTATCTTCTCGCGCATCTCATTCAGGAGTTCTTCAACCTGGGGCTCCTTCGTGTGCTTCACCTCAACGTATGATTTTACTTCTCAATATAAAGAGGGCTGCTATTTGAAATCTTCTAAAAGAGCCTCCTTAACCAGCATCCCTATCGATAAGGATAACGAACTGTGAGAATGACACCTGGCATTGTGGTTTTGTTTAGTTTTGAGAATAAATTTTATATTATCAAATAGGATAATTATTTAGGAGTTCTAGAGGCTGCGAGGGGTCGGTCCCAATCTCAATCGAGTTTACCGCATATCCTGATTTCATATAATATCTTGATTTCATATGTGTACATCAGCAATTATTTCAGCAACTATTATCTATGGACTTGGAATTGAGTAGAGGCGATTAGGATGATATGCGAGCTTTGCGGCAAGGAGGTGCAGGAGACCAGGTCCACTTGGATAGAAGGGGCGCAGATGAAGGTCTGCAAGGAATGCCAGCGATTCGGTGACAAGGCCAAGGTTGGACCGAAACCATCACCGACTAAAGTTGTCATCGCCTCCCGCCTGGAGCAACGTGAGCGCCGCATGCGACCCAAGGACATTTACAAGGAGGAGGAGGTCTATGAGCTGGTGGACGACTATGCCGGCCGCATCCGGAACGCTCGCAACGCCAGAGGTTGGAAGACGGACCAGCTCGCTGCCAAGATAAACGAGAAGGCTTCCACTCTCTCTAAGGTGGAATCTGGCAATCTGAAGCCAGACGATGCGCTGGTAGCCAAGTTGGAAAAGGAGCTAAACATCGTTCTAATCGAGAAGGTGCCGATGATAAAACCGGAGGCCAAAAGCCCAGCTTATGGAGGAGGACTCACCATCGAACACATCCTTAAGCAGGCCAAGAAGAAGGAATGAGAATAACTGAAGTCATCCTCGGTTCAGGATCTCTGCCTTTACTCTATCTATGAAAGGCATGATATCGATTCCCAGGTCCTTGGCCAACGCTAGGGCCGCCACTTCTATATCAACTCCTAACCTATCTTGGAGCTTATTGACTCGAGCTACCAGATCGCGCTTTTTTAGCCCTGTAGAGATGGCCATGGAGTCCAATATCTGGCCGAACAGTGAGACGTCTGGCTGAACATCTTTCAAAATATCCTTGCAGGGGCGGTAGTTGATGGGGACCTCTATGTTCTTGTAATCGAAGGTCGGTTTAACCATCCCCTCGGATCGCTCCAACAGGCCTCGCTTGACGCCTATTTCCAGCAAAGTCTGTGCCTCCTTGGGCGAGAACCAGCGAAAGTCCATGCTAGCCGAGAAAACGAATTCCTTTTCGGAGAGAATCTGCTTCCCCTTGCGCTTGAAAAGCAACGCAAGGCAGGTCTCGAGGTCTCCCATATATATCCAATATGGGAGAATGACAGACCTGATAAAGAACTATCCCTTTTTCGCAGATTCATTCGCCATCATTTACCTCACCAGAAATCAAGAGGCTGGGATGGCTTGGCCTATTGACATCAGGGCTAGTTCGGAGATTCTGGAGTCCTGTCCTTTCTCATCTTTGTAGAAATGATTATATAGAAGAACAAACATCCTACTGCCCGCTAGCTAGGAGCTAGATATAACATATTTGTAAAAATAACTGGAGGTAGTGACATGGGAATGGGTCAGACACCGATACTCATCCTCAAGGAAGGGACCAAGAGGGACAAGGGCAAGGACGCTCAGTACAACAATATCATGGCGGCGCGAGCCATCGCTGATGCGGTCCGCAGCACCCTCGGCCCCCGTGGGATGGACAAGATGCTCGTCGACAGCCTGGGAGATGTCGTCATCACCAACGATGGCGTTACCATCCTGAAGGAGATCGACGTGGAGCACCCAGCGGCCAAGATGCTGGTCGAGGTCGCTAAGACACAGGACGAGGAGTGCGGCGACGGCACCACCACCGCCGTTATATTGGCCGGCGAATTGCTCAAGAAGGCCGTGGATCTCATTGATGCTAATGTCCACCCAACCATTATCAGCGCTGGCTACCGCATGGCTGCCAATAAGGCCTTGGAGGTCATGGAGGAGGTAGCCGAAGACGTGGATGTCAAGGACAAGGAGACCCTGAGAAAGATCGCGATGACCTCTATGATGTCCAAGTCAGTAGTGGGAAGCAGGGAGCACATGGCAGATGTAGCTGTGGGCGCAGTCCTGAAAGTGGCGGAGAAGACCAACGGCAAGTGGGTGGTGGACACTGACAACATCCAGGTGGTCAAGAAGCAGGGCGGCTCCATGGACGACACCATGCTAATCGAAGGCATCATAGTGGACAAGGAGCCAGTTCACCCAGCCATGCCGAAGAAGGTGACCAAGGCGAAGATTCTGCTCCTGGATGCAGCTTTGGAGATCAAGAAGACGGAGATTGACGCTAAGATCGAGATTACAGACCCCTCGCAGATGGCCGCCTTCCTCCAAGAGGAAGAGCGCATGCTCAAGGACATGGTGGCCAAGATCAAGAAGTCAGGTGCCAACGTGGTATTCTGCCAGAAGGGCATCGACGACTTGGTGCAGCACTTCTTGGCCAAGGAGCAGATCTATGCCGCCAGGCGCGTGAAGAAGAGCGACATGGAGAAGCTCGCTAAAGCCACTGGCGCTAACATAGTCACCAAGCTGGATGAGCTTGACTCCGATGACCTAGGCAACGCCGAGCTGGTGGAGGTGCGCAAGATCCAGGAGGAGGAGATGACCTTCGTCACTGGATGCAAGAACCCCAAGGCCGTAAGCATTCTCATCCGCGGAGGTACCGAGCATGTGGTGGATGAGATCGAGCGCTCCCTGGAGGACGCTACCTCGGTCGTGGCCGTAGCCATTGAGGACGGCAAGATGATCACCGGAGGTGGTAGCACCGCGGTGGAGATAGCGCTTAGGCTGCGGGAGTACTCCGCCTCAGTGGGAGGCCGCGAGCAGATCGCCATCGATGCCTATGCCTCTGCCCTGGAGGTCATCCCCACCGCTCTAGCGGAGAACGCAGGCCTGGACCCCATTGACATCCTCATCGAGATGCGCAAGGCGCACAAGAACGGCAAGAAGCACGCTGGCTTGAACGTCTACGAGGGCAAAGTGGACGACATGCTCAAGCTGAATGTGCTGGAGCCCTTGCGCGTGGGCAAGCAGGCCATCAACTCAGCCACCGACGCCGCCATCATGATCCTGAGGATCGACGACGTGATCGCTGCCAAGGGCGGTGCCCCAGCTGGCGGTCCGGGCGGTAAGGGCGGAATGCCAGGCTCGGATGAGGGCTTGGGCGACATGGACTGAGGGCCAATCTCTTTGAGGGGGCGCAAGCCCCCTCCTAACACCATTAAATTCACATTCTGACGTTCAACATGAATGCATCCTGGGGTCGAGATTCATGTCCGAGGGCGCAGCGGAACTCGTAAAGCAAAATGAGAAATCGGAAGTCGGTCGATGCTTAGAGGACCTTAAGAAGGAGGTAGAGTCCCTCCGCGCCCTCTTGGAATCAGAGAAATCCCGTAGCAAGGAGTGGGAGAACCTAGCGAAGAGCGCACAGGCAGAGCTAGAGGACCTTAAGAAGGAGGTAGAGTCCCTCCGCGCCCTCTTGGAATCAGAGAAGACTCTCAGCGCGGAATGGGAGAACCTAGCGAAACGCATACAGGCGGAATTCGATAACTACAAGAAAAGGGTGAAGCGCGAGAAGGAGGAATGCATCAAGACCTCCAATGATCGCCTGGTGTGCGATTTATTGGGCACCTTAGATGATTTGGAAAGAGCTCTGTCCTCTAATGTAAATGAAGAGGATTTACGTCAAGGCATCAAACAGATTCAATGCAACCTTCTCTCCGTTTTGCGCTCGTATGGCTTAAGAGAGATGCCTATGGATTGCAAGTTCAATCCCTCCTTCCATGAGGCCTTCGCAACGTGCGAGGGGGAGGAGGGAGTGATTTATGAGACCTATCAGAAGGGCTATTTCATGGGAGATCGCGTAATAAGGCACGCCAAGGTGAAGGTAGGCAAGGCCAAACAGGAAGGTGATCAAAATGTCCAAGATAATAGGGATTGATCTAGGAACCAGCAACTCTGCCGCCGCAGTCATGGAGGGCGGCAGGCCGACCATCATACCTAGCGCAGAGGGGACCAGTCTGGGAGGGAAGGCCTTCCCATCATATGTGGCCTTCACTAAGGACGGCCAGCTCCTTGTGGGAGAACCGGCCAAACGCCAGGCGGTCTCCAATCCGGAAGGGACGATCTCCGCTATCAAGAGGAAAATGGGGACGGATTACAAGGTACGGGTGTTTGGAAAGGAGTATACACCACAGCAGATTTCCGCCTTCATTTTGCAAAAGATAAAGAGGGACGCTGAGGCTTATTTAGGGGAGACGGTGTCCAAGGCGGTTATAACCGTTCCTGCTTATTTTAACGATAACCAAAGACAGGCGACAAAGGACGCAGGTACTATCGCTGGCTTAGAGGTTGTGCGCATCATTAACGAGCCTACCGCCGCCGCTCTAGCCTTCGGCCTGGATAAGGGCGATAAGGAGCAGAAGATAATGGTCTTTGACCTTGGTGGAGGGACGCTGGACGTCACCATCATGGAATTCGCTCACGGAGTGTTCGAAGTGCTGTCCACCTCAGGCGACACTCAGCTAGGTGGAACAGACATGGACGAGGCTTTGGTGAAATATGTGGTCAAGCAGTTCCAGAATGAGACTGGCGTCGACCTCACTAAGGATAAAATGGCCATGTGGAGGGTGCGAGAGGCATGCGAGAAGGCCAAGATTGAGCTCTCCTCCACCCTTACCACCGAGATCAACCTCCCCTTCATCAGCGCCGATGCCAGCGGTCCCAAGCACCTCTCTATGAACATAACCAGGGCGAAGCTGGAGGAGCTGGTGACCCCTATAGTGGAGAGGTGCCGCGGTCCCATGGAGAACGCCTTGAGGGATGCCAAGCTGACGGCGGATAAGATTGATGCCGTAATCTTGGTGGGAGGCCCCACCCGCATGCCGATAATACAGCGCTTCGTGGAATCTATCGTAGGCAAGAAGATTCAGAGAGGCGTCGATCCCATGGAGTGCGTGGCTATGGGGGCTGCGATTCAAGGCGCAGTGCTATCTGGCGAGGTCAAGGACGTCCTGCTCCTCGACGTGACGCCACTTTCCCTGGGCATAGAGACCCTTGGAGGCGTGACCACCAAGCTCATCGAGCGCAACACCACCATCCCCACTAGGAAATCACAGATATTCACCACTGCGGTGGACAACCAGCCAGCGGTGGAGATACATGTGGTGCAGGGGGAGAGAGAGATGGCCGCGGATAATGTCTCCTTAGGCAAGTTCCAACTCACTGGCATCCTGCCGGCCCCGAGAGGAGTGCCTCAGATAGAGGTCACCTTCGATATCGATGCCAACGGCATCGTAAACGTGAGCGCCAAGGACCTGGGCACGGGTAAGGAGCAGAAGATTACCATTACCTCCGCTAAGAAAATGACCAAGGAAGAGGTGGAGCGTGCCATAAAGGAGGCGGAGAGATTCGCCGAGGAGGACAAGAAGAGGAGGGAAAAGGTGGAGACCATAAACCAAGCCGACTCCCTCATTTACAACACCGAGAAGACCCTCGTGGAGCACGCGGATAAAGTGTCCTCCGAGGAAAGGGAGAAGATTCAGAAGGCCATCGCGGAACTCAAAGAGGCGGTCAAGGGAGGGGACGTGGCCAACATCAAGGCTAAAATGGATGCGGTCATGAAAGAGATGTACGCGGTATCGGCGCGCATCTATGCCGCGAGTTCCAAGAAGGACGAGGGCCAGCAAGGCGCCGGGCCCGGCGCCGGCTCCCCGCCACCGGGTGATGGCGGGCAAGGAGGCAAGGGCGGCTATATGGACGCTGACTATAAAATAGTCGATGAGGATAAGTAGCCCCTTCCATGGCCGAGAAGCGCGATTACTATGAGGTCCTAGGGGTACCCAGGAACGCCACCCTAGAACAGCTTAAGAAGGCGTATCGAGAGCTGGCAAGGAAATACCATCCAGACGTGACTAAAGAGGATAAGGCTCAGGCCGAGGAGCGCTTCAAAGAGATATCCGAGGCATATGAAGTGCTGGCGGACCCGGAGAAGCGCAAGCTCTATGATCAATATGGCCATCAGGGTTTGAGCGGTCAGTTCTCCAATGGGGGCTTCCAGTGGAGCGATTTCACTCACGCCTCCGACCTTAGGGACATATTCGGAGACCTCGGCTCCTTTGGCTTTGGGGGCAGCATCTTTGATATGTTCTTCGGTGGAGGCCGAGGAGCCTCCGGGCCTCATAAGGGCCAATCCCTGCGCTACGACATCGAGATCAGCCTGGAAGAGGCGGCCAGTGGAGGTGAGAGGGAGATATCCGTCCCTCGCACTGTGAGTTGTGAGGCCTGCAGGGGAACCGGGGCCAAAGATGGAAAGGTGCAGAGCTGCCCTTCCTGCGGTGGTCGAGGCCAGATCCAGAACGTGCAGCAGCGCGGCTATCAGCGCTTCGTATCCATAACCCCTTGTCAGAGATGTCGTGGCAGCGGGAAGGTGTTCGAGCATAGGTGTCCTGTGTGCGATGGCAGAGGGATGAAACTATCCACCTCTAAGTTAAAGATAGAGATTCCGCCAGGCGTGGATTCAGGTATGCGTCTTCGCTTGGCGGGCGCGGGCGATGCCTCCCCGGATGGCGGGCCACCAGGTGATCTGTATGTGGTGGTACATGTCAAGGAGCACGAGCATTTCAAGCGTGATGGAGCCGATCTCTGGCTGGATATGCCTGTGGAATACTGGGAGGCAGCTCTGGGAGCAGAGGTAGAGGTGCCTACCTTAGAAGGGAAGGCAATGCTGTCCATCCCTGCTGGGACTCAAGATGGAACAGTCTTTCGCATGAAGGGCAACGGATTACCGCGTCTAGATGGACGGGGGAAGGGGGATCAATTCGTGCGCATAAGCATCAAAGTCCCGCGCAAGCTCACCTCGGAGCAGAGGGCTCTGTTGCGCAAATTGGCGGAGCAGGAGCCTAAGAAGAGCTTTCTCGACCGCCTCAAGAAGAGTTAGGCAGTTTAATTGATATCATGCGGCAGGAAATTGTTATCAAGGGCCACAGCTTCGCTTCTCCATCTCAATGTGGAGGTGAGGAGCATGCCCCGCATCAGAATCGGCTTCGATCGCAGGATTTGGGTCCTATTCTGGTCCCGATTGATAGATGGAGCTGGCTTCTCTATAGTCTATCCTTTCTTAGCGCTCTATATGAATCAGCAGCTCGGCGCATCCATGACCTTGGTAGGGGTGGTGCTTCTCGTGGCAGGTGTGGCGGGGGCAGCCGGAAGTTTGGCGGGAGGAGTATGGGCGGACGCGTATGGCCGACGCAAGGTGATGGTGGTTTCGATGATCACGCGCACCCTCACCTTTCTTTTAATAGCTCTCTCCGTGGCCTTATTTCCTGATCTGATGCTCGTTTCTGTACTCTTGGCATTCAATTTCTTCCTTGGGGGGACCTTCGAGCCTGCTAGCAATGCCATGGTGGCCGATGTGGTGGAACCGGCAAGGCAGCTAGAGGCTTATGGCCTCATGCGCGTGGCCTGGAATCTAGGGTTCGCAGCGGGCCCAGCCATCGGTGGCTTATTAACCTCGCTTTCCTACGAACTCGCCTTCTTATCTTCTGCCTTCGTGTCTTTGTTGGCCGCGCTCATCGTCATGCTCTATCTGAGCGAAAGCAACATGCTGGTATCTAAGGCAGAGCGGAAGCGCTTGAGCCTGGACTTTAGCGGAATAAGCCTCTCTTTCCTCACCTTCTGCGCTCTCTGCGTCCCCCTCTTCGTAATGGCGGGCCAATTCGGTACCACCTTCCCAGTATTTGCTAATGATAGGCTGGGAATAGGCCAATTCGCTATCGGCCTGGTCTTCGCCCTGAACGGGTTGATGGTGGCGCTCCTGCAGATGCCTCTGGCCAGATGGCTCTCGCGCTACAATATGTTCGGTTCCATGTTCTTCGGGACGTTGATATATGCCGTAGGCTTCCTCAGTCTAGCCTTCATCTGGGAGGAATGGGGGCTGGCAGCGAGCATGATCGTCATCACACTGGGTGAGATGGTGGTCACTCCCGTCTCCACCAGCCTCACTGCGGCCTACTCTCATGCCGAGGATCGTGGGAGGCACATGGGCATCTTTGGTCTCATAGCCTCGATGGGATGGTTCTCATCCTCCTTGGTGGGAGGAGTGCTCTATGATAATCTGGAATCAAGCATCATGCTGTGGGGTGCCTTGGCCTCCTTGGGAGTGGTATCAGCAGCGGGAATGGCATTGCTTCGTCTACGCCAGCCAATTCCAAGCGGCGATAATGTTTGAGAATCAGGCAGGGAGGAATCCAAGGGAGAACGTCGCCCCACGCTCAGACTCTACGAAGCGGGCCCAGCCACCATAGCGTTCCATCGTTCTCTTTATCCAGAAAAGCCCCAGGCCCGTGCCCCGCACCTGACCATAGCTGAACCCCTCTTGGAATAGGCGTGGTCTGATCTCAGGCGGTATGCCACGTCCATCATCGGAAATCAACAGCTCCACGAATGGTCCTTGCTGTCCTATGATGAAGTCCAGGTTCTTGGCCTCCCCATGCTTAACTGAATTTCTCGCCAGATTATCGAATATAGAATTGATGGCGTAATCCGCCAGCACTTTCCCCTTTCCTTTAATGTTGTAATTGATCTGATGATGGGCCATGGCCTCTTTGATGGCCTCCTCTAGCTCCACCGCGAACAATCCTTTGCTGGACTGAAGGAAGAGGTCCAGCTCTTTGAAATGTTCCAGGATCTCCACCAATCGCGCCGCGGAGCGCTTGGCTCTCTCTAAGTGTTTATTATCTCTCTTCATTTCATAAATCTGTAAAGAACCTGTCAGCACCATGAGCTCATTGCGTATGTCGTGGCGAAGGACCTTGTTACTCATGCTCACCGCCTCGGCCATATCTGCCAAATCCTCCTGATTCTTTTTTTTCTGCAGCGCAAGGCTGATGGTCTGTCCCAGGAAGCGAAGGAGATTGGCCTCATCCGCTTCAAAGTTCTGCGAGGGGCGCGTGTGCATCATGCATACCAGTCCCTGCTGCTTCCCGTCCCCGGCCAAAGAGGTAAGCGCCATGCTGCGCGCGCCTGCTCGACGGAAAGGTTCAATTTCCGGCCCTAGGCCTTGGTCTGTACTATCCAGGTCCATCAAGCGCACTGTGCCCTCGGCTTGCAAGCTTTCATTAAGCCACCCTCTCTTTGTTATGGCAATCTGTGAGAAAAATTCCTTGGCGGAGGGGATTTCGGGGGAATGCCATTCATGCGTCACGCATAACTTGGTCATGTCGCGGGAGAATCTGAAGAGCAGAGCTCGTGATGCACCCATGGCCTCTGCCGCACGTCCTAGGGCATCATGCACGCCTTTATCGAATTCCTGACGAGCGAATAGTCCTTGGGAAATCTCTAGCATGGTCCTCTCCAAAGCGAAAGCTCTCTCCATCTCTCGTTCGGCCTCTCTCAGAGATTGATAAGTCCTGGCGTTGGCCACGGCCAAACCGAAGATAGTGGACAATTGCCAAGCTAACTCCAGATAACTTTTATGGAATTCTGGAGCGGCTAGATGGCGCAGACAAGCCACACCAACGGCTTGATTCTTATCCTCTATTTTGAGCTTGAATCCCTCGCTGGCCTCGTCCCACTCGCCGGCATGGGAAAGAACGTCCTCGGGGGTCAAATCTTCTACCTTCATCAGTTCCCCCTCGGCATAATCGAAGACCAACACCTCACCTTCCTCCGTGATAGAGTAATAATCTGCCTCTGCGGGGGAGAAGAGCATACTCAACACATCCATGATAGAGCCTATCACCTCGGATTCGTTATTGCTATGACTCATCTTCTGCAGCAGATCAAGAGCCAGGGCGTAGTCAGAGCGCAGACGTGCTTGAGCTTTTGCTTCCAGACGAGCCCTTTCCAGTTGTCCCAGTAGAGCCGTTTCCATGAGGGCTCGGGAGAGCTGCAACCGCAGGTAATCCAGATCGCAGGGGATGAGGTATATCGGCGAACGAGACAATGTCTTTACATCTTTTAGCTCGTTCACAAGGTCCTCATGAGTTCCTGTATCGAGCACTATGGTCTCCCTATCCGCTGCATCATCATCCTCATGCAGGAGCCATGGAGGTGCCATCGCACCGCTCTCCTTCCACTTTGACAGCATTCCTGGGGTGAGTAGGGCTGCTGCCTTTCTCCTCAGCTCTTTCAGTCGATGGGGGCCGAGCAAGAGCTCCGCACACTCACCCACGGCGACGAAGATCCAATGCGAAGGGATATTTGGGGGAGCAGCGGTGAGAAACTCAGAGCCCAAGATCACCACCTCAGCATCATCCTTCAACTTATCAAGTTCAGCCTGGAGCGCCTCCATCGGGCTACAAGGGACGGGGGGCCATGTAGGGTAGGCAATGACTTCTACCTCCTTCCTATTTTCCAACTTAAGGGCTGATGTCACCTCTTGACGCAGAACATCGCCAACGAAGACTTTCGTACCGCCCATACCCCTTCCTCAAGAGTAATTACCGTATCTTAATGCGGCATCCATGACCCATTTAATCACCGCCCAAGGGACTTGGAACGGCAACTCCCCATGATTATCTGATAGGATGAAACCCCCTCCTGCGGAAGCACTGGATATCGCCTGTCTCACTCTTTCCTCCGTCATCTTCCTCGTCCAGCGCACCATCTCTATACCGTTCAGGTTCCCAATGACTGTCATTCGGCCATAGCATTCCTGCTTCAATTGCGCTAAGTCTTCCAAGGCGCTTACTCCTAAGCCCACCGAGCCGGTCTCAGCAATCTCTTGCACCAAACCTGAGCATCTTCCCGAGCCCATGTGGGTCACGCAAGGTCCTTTGATTGAGGACAAGGTCTCTTTGGCTACCTTTTGGCCCGTTTCGAGATAGAGCCACTTGGGAATTATTGTGGTGGAGGCCATAGGGTCGAAGTAGGCGATGGCATTAGCCCCAGCTTCAAGTTGGAGATTAGCCCATTCGATGCAGAACTGTTTGTTTACCTTCATCAAGGACCAGAATCGGTCTCTATCCTGTAGTAGTAGATCAAGATAAGCCTGGAAACCCATCTGCATCACAGGAAGCGAAAAAGGAGACATCACCACTCCCACTATAGCCACTTCTCCTTCCGCGCTTTGTTTTAGATAACGAGTGCATTTTAGCGTCTGCTGCATAGAGATGCACTGGCTTATCTCAGGGGGCTCTAGCCTATCGATATCCTCTCTTTTGGTCAGCACCGGCCTCGCGACATTGGGAGGGCCATCGTTGAAGAATATCACCTCTCCCCCAAAGGCCTCTGCTTCCGCTGCAGCATAACTCAAGTTGTACAAACAGTCATGCCCGAACATCTCCTGCAAACGCAGTTGAGCCTTGGCCATGCTCTCTGCGCTAGTGAGGTATCTTTTCAAAGGAATATGCAATAACTTTGCTCCATGCATGGTGAAGAGGAGGAAGATAGGCACACGATCCGGTTCCTTGAAGGACATAGCCGTTAGAGTACGCTCCAAAGATGACATCTCCATTCAATCACCTCCACTGAGGGAAAAGGCTATGGTCACAGCCTCAGACGCATCCTTTCCCATGAGGTCCGCGCCCACTTTCTCATAAAGGACAGGGTCGAATAGGAAAGGCGCTCCTCCGACCACCAGTTTCAGCTCGCATCCCAAACTTTTGAGATAGCGGCGCAACTCCTTGACGCGCAGCGCGGAGCGCAGCATGAGGGTGGAGACAAAGAGGATGTTTATCTGGTCTCTCTTGACCAACTCTCCTAGCGAGCGCACATCCTGTCTCCCATATTCCTTGACGTGGAAGCCAGTAGCGCGGAGCATGGAGGTCACTATCTTCAACCCCAGGCTGTGGTAGTCCTCCAAATTGGCGACTGCCAATCTTGGCTCCTGGTGCTCAATCGGTGTGGTTTTGGGCAGGGCGTTCGAGATAATTTCGTCGCAAATGCTTCCCGCCATGTAAACCTGTGCCAAGGCGACCTTGCCCTCCTGCCATCCTTGACCGATGCGGCGCAAGGCAGGAGCCACTACATGCTCGGCCACCTCCAAGGG
Organism: Methanomassiliicoccales archaeon; assembly: GCA_038740345.1. NCBI lineage: Archaea > Methanobacteriati > Thermoplasmatota > Thermoplasmata > Methanomassiliicoccales > Methanomassiliicoccales archaeon. The sequence goes on along the minus strand of JAVYMA010000005.1, from coordinate 19,381 downwards.
CGTCATGTCCGAAAAGGCTTTCTCGACGAGATTCACAACTCCCTGTCTATCGAGGGTCAACAGATCATTTTCCAGCACATCAACTAGTTCTCTAGCGTGTATACGATCAGACCCCAGTCAGATTATTGATGATTTTACAATATATACATGACTTCTTCGCTATCATTCTTTCATATTATCTGCTCGCTGGGTGTGCGACTTCGATCGTTTGATTAAACCCTATTCTTCGCTTGTCATGATATTTCATGGTACAGGCATAACTTTATTAGAGACCAAAAGCTGGGCCCGGCTATACTCTCATTAAAAGGAATGCTCATGGATGGCGGAAGCAAATACCTTAGGCAGTTCGATAAAAGGATATGGGCGCTGTTCTTAGGCCGTATTATATCTGCCACCGGCTTCTCCATTGTGATTCCTTTTCTGAGCATATACTTCCATTACGAGCTGGGCGTGCCCATGACCACGGTGGGGCTAGTATTCTTAGTATCCACGGGAGCTGGTGCCATTGGCCAGATATTGGGAGGAGAGGTGGCGGACCGCTATGGACGCAGAAGGATTATGATACTGGCCATGGCCTCTCGCGCCGCCATCTTTCTAGGCATAAGCATCATCATCGCGATGAGTAATGATTTTCTTAGCATCGCGGCCCTGGTTACCTGCTCCTCCTTTGTTGGCTCACTCTTCGAGCCGGCTAGCAATGCCATGGTGGCCGATGTGGTGGAGCCGAGCAGGAGATTGGAGGCCTACGGCCTCATGCGTATCGGTCAGAACGTGGGATGGACACTAGGCCCTCTTCTCGGAGGGATCCTCGCTCTTTGGGGATACAGTACCCTTTATCTGCTCACTGCCCTTTGCTGCGCCGCGGTGGCCATGCTGGTGGCCCTTTTTGTTAGGGAATCTTCCCGTCGCGATCTGCAGCGCAGGCGCATATCCTTGAAGGACATCAAGGAGCTCAGGAATCAGGCCACTCCTTTCCTGCTCTTCAGCTTCTTCTCCATATTCCTATGGCTGGTCATGGCTCAGATGTCCTCCGTGTATTCGGTTTTCGCTGTGGGAAAGGTAGGCATATCTGTAACGGAAGTGGGCTATCTCTATGCCCTCAACGGTATAATGGTAGTACTCATCCAGCTGCCCATAGCCCATTATATTGTGCGCTTCCGCATGAGCACCGTGACAGCGGCAGGAGCCCTCATTTATGCCTTAGGATACCTCTCCGTGGCCTTGGCTGTGGACTTCTGGGCCTTAGCAGGCAGCATGGTGGTCATAACCATGGGTGAGATCATAACCTCACCTTCCTCGATGAATCTGGTAGCTAATATGTCCCCCGAAAGTGAGAGGGGCAGATACATGGGCCTTTTCGGCCTTTTCACCTCCACAGGATGGTCATTAGGACCGTCGGTGGGAGGCGTTCTCTATGATGCCTTCAGCTCGAAACCCCTTTTACTGTGGGGAGGAGTGGCATCTTTCGCCATATTTAGCGCTCTAGGATACCTGTCTCTCAAAACCATAATCAGTGAGAACGTGGACAGGGTAGGGGCCCGTAGCCGGGCCTAGAGCGGAGAATTTATGGTCCTGTATGCTGGCTCATTGGACTTTAATGTATCAGAAAGTCCAGTGTGAAAAGAAGATAAACTGATTTCTACGGAGTAGAAGGAGGTAGCCGAGATGAGGGTTGAGTGAGGAGAATGAATCAAGTCCCAGCTCAATTTTATGCTGAAGCGATCTAGGAAAGAAATGAACCTTCTGGATATGTCGGGATATGTAGGAAGATTTCCATTTCTCCCTCCCATCTTCACGGCTAAACCGAATTGAAAGCTATCCTCTGGCCTCGGCGAATTTTAAGATCCAATCAAGTTCTAAAACAATGATGCTCTTTTGACAATAATTAAGGGCTAGAGGCTCAATGATGGTTCGTGAAGGTGATAGGCCTTTATACCGAGGATTTCCAGAGATTCTACCAACTGGTGCGCCTACTTAAGAAAAAAGGAGAGCCTTTCATCTCCTTGGGAAGAGAGGGCAAGGTACCCTCCACCGTGGGGGTGGTGATCACCACTGAGGCTGAGCGGAAAAAAGTTGACTTTGAGCATGTCGTGGTGTTAGAGGATCCGGAGGAGGCCGTGAGCATGGCAAAGTGCATGCTAGCAGGCGGCATCCGCTTCCATACCGTAGTGGTGGGAATCGACCCTGGGAAGAATGTGGGCCTGGCCGTTTTCGGTGAAGGCAGGATGCTAGCATCGGAGACGGTGCGCACCCCGGCAGAGGTCCCCAAGGCCGTGGCCAAGATATTGAGATGCCTGACCTTCTCCAAGGCCATTGCCAGGGTAGGACACGGTGATCCTACCAAGGGTAACCTCATAATTCGTGAAATCTGGGATATGTTTGATGAGATAGAGTTGGTGGATGAAACTGGCACTACCATCAGGTCGGAGGAGCCTGACGCTGAGGCGGCTAAACGTATCGCTATGACCAAGGGAGAGCTCCTCGTCGAGCCACCAAAGATTGAGCCCACACCGGGAGAGCTAAAAGATCTTAAGCGCCTTTCCCGCTTGGAGAGCCAAGGGAGCGTAACCATCTCCTCTCGGCTGGCGCGCTCCGTAGCCTTAGGAGAGCTTACTTTAACTCAGGCTATAGCTGAACAGAGGCGCAGTGAGCGCAGAATCAGACCTGGAAGCGAGTAATGCCAGGCATGCGAGCTAGCACCATTCCTTCCACCACCACTGGTTCCAGCTTCTTTGACAGGGCAACGGCTTCGGCTAGTTTGTTCTCATTGTCAGCATAAATGGTGTAGAGAGGCTCTCCCGCGTCCACCTTGCTGCCTGCCTTCTTGGAAATGAGCAAGCCCGCGCCTTTATCCTTAGGGGAGCCTGCAGCCCTGGCGATTTTCACCAAAAGCTTGTTATGTATGGCTCCGACATATCCCGACTTCTTCGCCAGCACATCAGCGCTATACTTCCCTATGGGGATATCCTCTGATTTAATGGAGGGATTGCCTCCTTGTGCCTGCACGATCTCCCGGAACTTCTCAAGCGCTTTCCCCGATTCCAATATCTCTCTGGCTCGGTCGTAGCCTCTAGCTATTCCGCCCATCTCGAGGATGATGCCAGCTAGTGTTAGTGTCTTCTCTATAACACTATTTGGCGACTTGGCCCCCTCTAATATGGAGATTGCTTCACGAGCCTCCAAGGCCGGTCCTATAGCACGGCCGACTGGTTGCCCACCATACGTCACTGCGCACTCTACCCTCATCCCTAGCTTCTCTCCTAGCTCAATGAAATCGCGGGCGTACTGCTTGGCCATATCCATGGTGGGGACCTTGGTACCCATGCCCATGGGGATGTCGATGAGCAGGTGGTCGGCTCCCACAGCCTTCTTCTTGGACATTACGCTGGCCAAGAGCTGAGCGTGGGGGTCGATTCCTAAAGGATACTCCACCCTGATGATTATGTCATCAGCTGGTGCGAGATTCAACCCACCTCCCCAGGCCATTATGCCTCCCACCGATTCGGCTATGCTCTTGAGCCTCTTGGCGTCGAAGTTCACGTTGGCGAATACCTCTACGATGTCCGCAGTCCCTGCCGCCGAACTTATGGCGCGGGAGGACGTCTTAGGTATCAGCAGTCCCGCCGCCGCCACTATAGGGACTATAAGGAGCGTGACTTTATTTCCAGGAACGCCCCCAACGGAATGGAAGTCGAAGACTGGGCCTCTATCGAACTCAATGGTCTCACCCGTTTCGACCATGGCCATGGTCAGGTCCACGGTTTCGCGGATGTTCATCCCGTTTATGTGCAAAGCGGTGACATAAGCAGCCAGCTCGACCTGTGAAAGATTGTGAGAGGAGATGTCTTGAATCAGGGCGCGTATCTCCGCCGTGCTGAGCTCCATGCCGTCCATTTTCTTTTTTATGTACTCCACCGATTCTGGCTTCCCAGTAGGGAGCACCTCCAGGACCTCTCCCACCTCAGGGCCGATATATTGGAATGCCTTTCCCAGCAAGCCGACCTCTCCAGGCTTGAGGTATCGCTCAGTGGTGTGCACAATGGCAGTCACGGTGTCGTTTTCATGCTTGAGTTTTATCCGGTCCTGCTCCCTGACCCCCAGCTCCAGCGCGTCCGTGGTGTGGAGGAGGGCTGTGAGCTCTCCGGTGTCCATATCAATGTATTTCGCCCTAAGCTTCATTTCATCCACTTCTCCAGAGCCAGGCGCAACTCCTCATGGTCTTTGGCGTATTTTTTCACCGGTATGCCTTCTGAGGCCGCGTCCACGGCTTGGGAAAGCGCTCGTGCTCCTCCGCGCACCCCTTGAGGATGACCTGAGACGCCGCCTCCAGCCTGTATTTGGAGGTCCTTTCCTCCTATCTTCACCAGTTTCTCTACCAACCCAGGATGTACACCGCCGGAGCAAACAGGAAGTGCAGGCTTCAACGATCCCATCTTCTCCACGCAGGCTCTCTGGGAAGCCAGGTCCTCCTTTGCCTCACCGTGCATCTTTCCCACGCCGAAGGTTCCTATGTGAATTGCATCTCCACCGCACATGCGCGATAGTTTGGCGAAAACGCTCCACGCTACCCCATGGTCTGGGTTGCGGGTAAATGCGGCATGGAAAGTGCGATGCACATGAATGGGAAGCTTGATGGAAGGATCCTCTGCCAACACCTGGACGGCGGCGAATCCTGCTGTCAAGACGTCCACCATCAGCTCCGTCGCCCCTAATTCCTGTGCTCTCTCAGCTACTTCCAGCACCTTCTCGCCTCTAGTGGTGACATTGATGGCATGCATCATTCGATGACCTGTTTCCTCTTTCACTCGATCTATGGCCTCGGCGATTGCTACCACTCTTTCCTCCAATGGACAGAACTTCTGATTAGTCAGCGTCTCGTCATCCTTGCCGTTGGTAAGGCCTCCCATCCCTGCCTCATAGATGTAATCACCGTAACCCTGTGGAGGGAGTCCGATCTTCGGTTTCACTATTGTGCCTACCAGGGGTTTCTCTGGCCGTTTTAATATCTTTCTCATTCCGGCGATGCCGAATTTTGGCCCCTTGAACTCCTTAATCATCGACTTGGGGAAGATACAATCTTCCAAACGCACCCCCTGAAGAGCCTCTAATCCGAAGAGATTGCCACATATTACGCTCATAGTCTGGGGCACGCCTCCGATATCCAATGAGAAGTCATCCAGGGGAAAGGCGATGGTGCAGATGTTCTTCTTGATGTCGATAACCTTCCCGCTGTAGGCTTCAAATATCCTCTCGTCTAAGGTACTGATGTCTGTCCACGTGCCTGTGGATTGCTCGGTGGCGATGGCCGCGGCTGCGACCTTCATCGGCAGCTCCGTCTTTACCTTGTAGACACATACCACATGCGCGTCCAGGTCTATTTTTTCTCCCAAATGTAGGTACTTATCAGAATATTCCATGCTCTCACCTTTGCTCATTTACCTGTGCTCATTCACGAAATATGAACTCATGCCCTAATTCCTTGACGATGATCTCATAGGCGGCATAGGGAGGAACTACGCCCACCTCAGTCACAATGGCGTCGATGTAGTCGGGAGGCGTGGCATCGAACACAGGGTTTAAGATCTTCGTGTCCTCAGGGACCTCTCCTGGCTTAACCACTTCTGAGGAATCCCTCTCCTCTATCTCCACCAATTCCCCGTAAATGGTGCGGGGGGAGAACTTAAAAGTCTCGGCTGCGACAATAAAAGGTACCCTAGCCTCATGGGCCGCTAGGGCAATCTGAGACGTGCCTATCTTGTTGATGAGAGCCCCATTAGAGCATATAGTATCGGCTCCCACCACCACCAAATCCACGTCTTTCATGAGCCACCTAACGGCGGAGTCAACGATCAGAGTAGGCTTGATTCCGGCATAGGAAAGATCGCGGACAGTCAACAGTCCTTGTCGCCAAGGGCGGGACTCGGTGGCGAAGGCCTCGATCCTCTTCCCCTCCTTGTGCGCTTGGATGATGATGCTGAGGGCCGCCTTGGAGTTACAGTGGGTCAGCACCACGTCCCCATCGCGGATCCTCCTCGCCCCCATTCGGCCGATCAGATCCACAGCCTCCTTGGAGCGTTTGATGAATGCCTCGGCATTGGAGACTATCTTGGAGCGTATCTCTTCCACGCTCATATCCACTGTCACGTTCCTGAATACCGACTGTACCCCATTCCAAAGCGATACCGCGGTGGGCCTTGACGCTAATAGAGACGACTTAGCCTCCTCTAGCAGACCCCAGAGCTCCTTAGGATTGTTCCCGGCATAGGATTGGGCTTCCTCTCGCAGAGCCTCAGCCGCCTTCCTGGCAATTTCCGCGGCTCCTCTTATCTCCATAGACCTTATGGCCGCAGCTGTACTCAAAACGCTCAATCTCACGCACCATCACGGCATATCTTGCTCGCCGATGATAAAACATTGGCTGAGATGAGGGCTATGAAGAAGAAATGATAATGTCCTCTCCATTCATGCTAAGCAACGCTAGTTCGCCGATATCACACGAATTCGAGCCTCGGTGGAGAGCGAGAGGGGAAAGTATAGGCTTTATTTGCTGAAAATTTCGACCAGATCCTGCACGCCAAGAGAGTTCAGCAGATGCTTGGATTCCAGCCATCCTCTTCTAGCTGTTGCCACACCATACACCATGTTGTCCAATTGGGAAAGGGAATGCGCATCTGTGCCTATGGCGATCATGACACCTCTCTCTCGAGCCTTCATGCAGTTTAAGTCGCTAAGGTCGAGTCGATTGGGGTCGGCATTCAGTTCTAAGCAGACTTCATTCTCCTTAGCGGCATCTAGGACCTTCTCCATGTCAATGGCATAAGGCTCCCTCTGCTCGAGCAGGCGGCCTGTGGGGTGTGCCAATATATCCATCCAGCCGCTCGATAGAGCCCTTACTACTCGCTCTGTCATCTCCCTCTCTCCCATCTTGAATCTGGAGTGCACGGCTCCAATGACATAATCCAGTTCCTTCATCACATCCTCAGGATAATCAGGATCACCATTTTCCAGTATGTCCACCTCCGCCCCGATCAGTATTTTGACTCCCTCCACCCGCTGCGATACATTATGTGCGACGTCGATATTGCTCCGGAGCCTCTCGACGCTAAGTCCATTGGCCACCTTCAGGCTTTGAGAGTGGTCCGTGATTCCCACATATTCATACCCTTTTCTCTTGCAGGCGTAAGCGATCTCCTCTATGCTGGCTGAGCCATCACTAGCTAGAGAATGCACGTGAAAATCACCTTTGATCTCTCTTAGCTCTATTATCCGGGGCAGGCGGCCGTACATCGCGGCCTCAATTTCTCCTCTGTTCTCTCGCAGCTCTGGTGCCATGATCTCCAGCCCTAGGGCGCGATATATATCCTCCTCTCGCTCGCTGGCCACAAGCTCGCCACCCTTGCTGAAAAGACCGTATTCATTCAACTTCATCCCCTTATCAATGGCTAAGGAGCGTAAGGCAACGTTATGCTCCTTACTGCCAGTAAAATACTGAAGGGCCGCTCCGAACTCCCGCTCCTTCACTACTCTCAAATCCACCTGCGTGCCGTCCTTTAGCCTTACCACTGATTTTGTCGGGCCCCTCTCCACCACCTCTTCTACCTCTGGGAAGGAAGCGAAGGCATCCATCACCTTATCAGGCTGGTCCGTTGCCGCAAGCAGATCTATGTCACCAATGGTCTCCTTCATCCTGCGCAAAGATCCGCCAAGGCTGACGAGCCTTGTTCCGGCGGTGCTGGTGATATGCTCCCTTATCCTCTCCGCCATAGGATATGCATAGCCCAAGAGCATCCGGCCGCTCCTTCTTCTCATTAGTAACAAGCCTTGAAGAATGCGCTCCTCGGATTTAGGACCAAATCCTTTCAATTCCCTTATCCTATGTGATTCTGCCGCCTGCTTCAATTCTTCAAGAGAGGAGATCCTGAGCTCGCGGTACAGCGTCATTGCCGTCTTAGGCCCTATGTCAGGCACGCGCATGATCTGCAGGAGGCCTGGTGGCAACTCTTCCCTAAGCTCTTCCAAATATCGTAATTTGCCAGTATCCAGAAGCTCCTCTATCTTCTTGGCGATGGCCTCTCCCACCCCTGGTATGTCCCTTAGGTTATGGCTCTTGCGATATTCCATCAGCTCTTGCTTGAGGGTCTCAACACTGCGGGCTGCCCTACGGTATGCATTAGGCTTGAAGGGAACCCCCTTCAGCTCCAGAAGATCCGCCACCTCATACAGGACCGCGGCCACCTCGGAATTCCGCATCTTAGATGAAGGAATAGTCCTCTATTAACTATAAATGAATGTCAGGATTTTTTTGATGTCCAAGAAACTACATCTAATGATCAACAATGTGGATTCTCAAGGATATATGAAGCTTGATTAATTTAAGCGAAGAAGCTAGCTTCCATCTCTATTTTATAACGATTTTGATGGCATCTCGTAGTGGATGGAGGTTATAATTAGAGGCTGGACAACAGATTTATATATTGAACTTCTGTATGATAAGGAAGGGCAGTCAAGGAGGGCTAGGATCAGTGGCTGAAGAGAATACGGTTTACATCGGGAACAAGCCCACCATGAACTATGTGCTGGCTGTGGTCACCCAGTTCAACAATGGAAGCAATCATGTAACCATAAAGGCTCGAGGGCGTGCCATAAGTCGGGCGGTGGATGTGGCTGAGATAGTGAGGCACCGTTTCATTCAAGAGGTAACCATCAAGGACATCAAAATAGATACTGAGACGCTCAAGGGAGAGGGAGGAGCTCAAGCAAACGTCTCCTCTATCGAGATATATATGAGCAAATGACCAGGATGCCTTACGGAACCCAATTTAACGGTCTAGGTTGACTGATTTACCCATGCGAAGCTTTTAAGCGACCTCGCGCTCCAAGGCCTTGAGCTCTCGCTCCTCCAGAGCTCCAGGATCCACTGGGATCATCATCATTCCTTTGGCTAGTATTACTTGATCACGCACTCCCTGGATGAATTTTAGCACATTCTTGAAATCGTTTTGCGTGATAAGATATTCCATACCCTCTAGGATTATGTGTCCTCCCTTGTTCTCGCTCAGAAAGGTCTTTATCATGGTGTTAAGGCGTGGGAGGTCCGTGGGGGAAACGAGCTCACATGTCAGTCCTTCTTCCTGCCTCAAAACCTCCGTCTTGGTTAGCCAGACCGTCTGACAATCCACGCCAAAGCGTTGGCGCACCGAATCTGGAGGAGTGCGAAGGATGCAGAGGGCCTTCCCCCCCGAGGCCAAATGTCTCTTAAGATGGTCCATGGGTCCGTTCAGATCGCGGTCCTTTATTAAATAGAGGTTAGCGGGTCTCGCTTCCAACCTAGGTTCTTGCGGTGTTTTGGGAGAGGGTTTGCTTTCTAAATCGGCTTGTTCCAAGAGGTCCGCCTCAGCTGGCATCCGGCGTCTTTTATTCTCCACCTTCTCTTTTATCGCCATGCGCTGCCCTTTGACAAGAATCTGCATTTCTCTGCTGTTGAATCCCTTACTGGTCAAAGAGAGGAACTCCTCCCAGGCCTCCCTAAGGCCATCCTCATAGCCTTTGATGTAGGCTTCCGCATAGGAATTCCGCTGTGCCATGGCATCCCCCTTCATGGAGAGAAGCAACCTGCCAATACACAAAACTTCTCCTCCTCCCTATTTAGGAAAGATACTTATCGCTGTCGCATACTTGGTCGTCGCATGCAAGGACGGCGGGTACGCTTCCGCGGAGTAAAGGCCACGCCTAAGGGATTGGAGAAGGACCTGCTTGAAAGGTCACGCCGCTTGGCAGAGGACCCCTCTCTCCTTATACCCAAGTGTGAACAGGGCTGCCGACGCTGTCCTTTCGATAAGCTGCTTAAAAAAATGGAAAAGGTGCAGAGATATAAGGAGGATGCCGAGTATCTAATATCCTTGGCAAGCCATGGCGATCAGTTAGTTCGAGCCTATGCTGCCACCATCTCCCTCCAGGCTTCGGGGAAGATACCTTTTTTGACCGTGCGCAAACTTCCCATAGGAGACGTGTCCTACGCCGTCCGAGGCAAGGTGGAGGCGGAGAAGCTCATCGGAGTGCAACATTTCGACGATCCAGACTTGAGGCTCCTGGCATTTTGGGACATAGCGAGGCAGGAGGATGTGCATATATATTCTGAGACGGAGGGGCTGAGATGCTCCGAAGCCGCAAAAGCACCCCCCTCCTTCGTCAAAGAGACCTTGGAAAGCATTACCTACGAGCTTGATCAGCAGCACTCCTGCGGACATCGTGATGCGCCTTTGACCCTACGGGTGGCATGGGCCTCCGCTGGGATAACCATCACCATCTGCTCAGATTGCGCTGAGCGCGTCAACTTGCTGCAGGAGCTTACCTCGAGGATCGCCGCTAGAGACCCCACGGACGATTTCTCCCTGGAGGTGCGCTATTCTCCCCTCTGCGTCTCCCACTCCGTCTGTCCTACCAGAACTCCCTTTTCCATGAGCCAGGCACTGAGAGAGAGATATCGCAAAGGAGAGATTGACGACGTTTCCCTTATGGAGCGCTATTTGGCCGAGCGCGAGTCGAACCTTCGCAAGTCCTCCCGTGAGCTCTACATCCTTGGCAGCATGTGCTATGGGAGCGACAAGGAAGCCTTCATCGCTGCGTTGAAGGGTAGCGAGGGCGAGATCAAAGCTATATCTGGCTTGGTGAGAGCCAAGCCCATGGTGATCCTATCTTCCTCTGATCAGACCTCCAAAGTGATCGCTGATATTTGGCAAGAGCATAAAGAAAACCTTCTTAGCCAGGTGTCCGTGGAGGAAATTTGGAGGCCGCTGCTGCAACAGGCCCCTTCCATGCCACCCGGCCAGATGGTGCAGGAAGCTTATAGATTGCAAAGGAGCCGGGGAATAATTGATAGGCTGCCGCAATACACTTTCAGAGGCCCCATCGGCAGTATGACCGATGATCTAGCGCGCGCATTCAAGACCGAAGGAAGAAGCGGCATGGTGCGCGCCATAGACCGCTATCCTGCGAGGGAGCATAGGGCAAAGGCGGTGGTCTATGGATTCTTGATGGCTATAGGAGAGGCGGATTCGCGTGCTTGGCAGTTCACGGCGGAGGAGAAGGATTTCGGGAAGTACTTGGCGGAGTTCATCAGGACACTTCTCGAGAGCGAGGGAAAGGCATACGACGAGGCGCTACGGAATGTGCTCATGGCCTGCGGAGCATCCGAAACGCTCCAGAAAGCTGAGAGATGATCAACCTCGTACCTTTATGTCCAGGACATAATGGGATATGGAGGGGGCGAAGGACTTGACCTCTCCTTTGTAGATGATTTCCCAATCTCGCCCCTCTGCAGCCTCCTCGATGCGTCGCAGGGGGCGATGTGGCCATTGGTCTATGGGGCAGGTCTCATGATAGTGGATTATACCTCCTGCCCTGACTAACGAGAAGGCTTTGGGCAGGAATTCGTGAGTGGTCCCCAGATAGCCCATCACCACTCGATGGGCGAATCCCTCCCCGGGTAGGTCGCGGTTGTCCCCTAGGAAAGGTTCCACCACTCCCTGCAATCCATTCAGCCGCACGTTCTCCAGCAGGTATCTGTGGGCTAAGGGGTTTATCTCGCAGGCCACCACCTTCAGGGCGCGAGCATGCTTCGCCAAGGGAAGAGTGAAGTATCCTATGCCCGCGAACATGTCCACTACCGTCTCCCCTCGGCAATCTAGTCGGGACATTCTCTCCTTCTCCGGGAAATTGCCTGAAGAGAACATTATCCTTGCCGTATCCAGCTTATAAAATATGCCGTTCTCCTTATGCACTGTTTCTGTGCCCTCACCCCATATCACCTCCAGGTCGGGAGTGCGATGCAGGCCTGATATAGGTCCTCGCTCATGGCAGACAGTGCGTGCACGAAGCACTTTGGCGTAAGCCTGCGCGATCTCGCCTTTCATATGGTAAAGCTCCTCAGGAATGCGAATTATCAGCACATCGCCTAAAAGCTCCCATTTCTGAGGCAGATGCTTCTCCAGTTCTGTAGGCAGGGTCAGCATCCTTCGCACCTGCTCGCTTGGAGGAACGTAATAAGGCCGGGGGCATGGCTCACCCTCCACTATTTCCAGGTCGAGGAGCGTATCCATGCCTTGCAACCTCTTCTCTTCCACTGGAATGAGAACATATCCGCCTTCCTCGTAAATGCGGTAATCCCGGCGCAGCGCGCCTAGTGCAGCAATGCGCCTGCGCACCCTCTCCGCCCTCTCTTTAGGGACTTTAGCCAGCTTCATCTCGGCCCCCGCTTGAAGAAGACATCCTCTCGTTTCTGGAATTCTGTCTTGGTTGATAGAAGAAAGTGCCTAGGAAGGAAGGCGTGAATTTAAGTAATGAGGGAGCGGCCCGGAGGACGTATGGTGCCAGTTCCATAGGGTAATCGATATCGCCTTGGTTAAGCACAGATTCCACCTCGGGTCGGGAAAGGATGCGCCCAATTTCTTTAAGCTTCTCATCGCTTAGCCTGATGAAGGCGCGACGTAGCAGCATTCCTCTCTCCAGCTCTTTGCCTATGAGGCTTTTCCACTTCTCTTGATACTCAGATAGCGTCCTTCCGCTGTAATCATCCCGAGAGAGGCATATCAACGAAGTCTCAGCGGCGCAATGCGCTGCTACCATTCCAGTATATAAGCCTCCACCGCTCAGGGGCTTAGCCTGTCCTGCCGCGTCTCCGATGAGCATTAGGCGATCAGCGTATGTCCTCGGGGCAGGGCCTAAAGGTATCATGCCCGATATGACTCGCACCCTTCTCTTATCTTGGAGTCCTACTCGCTTCAGCAAGCTGGTGAGGTATCTCATGGGAGACTTATGATTCATGGAAACGCACAGGCCCACACGCGTCATTTCCCCGCACGGTATGCGCCAGGCGAAGAAGCCAGGCGCAACTTCTCTTCCCAAGTAGACAAAAAGCATATCTTGCTCTTCCTCTCTATATGCTAGATCCATCTGAAGTCCTCTTACCAAATCCTCTGGTGGAAAAAGGCCTGCGGAATGAGCCACATTGGACTTGTAACCATCCGCCCCCACGAGCAGCTTGGCCTTGAACTCCTGAATGTGCCCTTTAAATCTGCAGCGTACCAATACGCAGCCACTCTGCTCATGCGAAAGGAACCTCGTGCCCAGATGCAGCTCCGCTCCTTTGTCAATGGCGAATTCAGCCCTGCGGCGGTCGAAGGCAGCTCGATCTATCACCACTGCCTTGACCTCTCGGGAGCGCACCTCTACCGTCTCGCCGCCAGGAAAATGGAAATAGGCGCCTCTGATCTGATTTATGATTGTGTCCTGGGCCTGGGCCATCTCCACCACCCGTGGCGTGACCAAGCCGGTGCATTGAACAGGAAGGCCCACCTCCTCATGCTCCTCCACGATGACCACCTTGGCTCGGGAGGCAGTTTCAGAAGCGAAGGTCGTGCCTACTGGCCCTCCGCCAACCACTAGGAAATCGCACTCCTTCACATCACGGTGTAGCACGCATGGCTATTTGGAAATTTGGCATGCAAGGTAGTAGGCGCATCGTATATTCTTTCATTTCCCTTTTTAGTTAGACTTCTAATTTCCTGTGGCTTTCCTTAACCGGGAGGGGCCACCATTATCATGGATGTGCGGAAGTCTCTATTTCGCAAAATTGTCGATAGCGATCAACGATATTGAATTTTGAATTGATATGAAGTTAGAGTTCAAGGTCATCCTGCGCGCAGGATCGAAGGGCATCAGAGCTAGCACTCTAAATCAAGACGTGCCTTGAAGCCAAACTCATCCTCCAACATCCTCCATACGCTATCGGCACTATCCGCCTCCTGAGCCAGCTCGTCCTCTCTCAAATCCTTAATACGCCCGAACCGTAGCGTAAGCTTGCATGGATATGTTGAGCTACACTGCACCTCATCGAAGGCCACTTCTACCACCATCCTCAGGCCTGACCTGTATTTTCCAGCCGCTCTCCGATGTCCCCAGCGAGAGCAGCTTCTTCGTCCTCTCTTCAAACTGCCGGTCGGGGAGGCCCTTTAAAGTCTTTCCTACCCATTCGAATCCCGATTCTGTCCTAGTTCCAAGTTAATAATCGTTGAGCCATCCTTCTCTGCGTGCATACCCCCAACCGCGCCAAGAATCACTACATCCAGAGTGTGGCAGGGCTTATCTTCAGCCAATGCTTTCCCCTCTTCCCGCCAAATTAGGACTCGCAGGATCCTTGACCATCAAGCCTTTATGCCCCTCTGCTAAAGAACTGTGGTAAAATTCCCGGGCTATGGATGATTAATCGAAGCACCAGAAGCTCTTGGGGAGTGATCTCTTCCAGTACCTCCCACCTCTTTCTATAAGGTAGGGGATAGATTTTTTGGTCCTCGCGGATGAGAGCATCGAAAAGGAAAAGACGAAGGGACACGCTCTAATATGTGACCTGGATATGATGGACTCGCATTTACCCCCTAATTACTTACTGCAAGGGAGGAGGGTCGATGGGATTAGGCAAATATACCCCCCTCCACTATGAGTTCGTGGTCACTGGGAAGTTCTCTGGTCAAATCCACTATCTCTGTTACGCAGGATGTCCTATCCATGAGCTTGCCTGAGAAAACCCGAATCTCCTGCCCTATCCTGTGAATCTGTAACCTTGCATCGTCCCATTTGAACTCCAAGATCGTCCCTTTGAGGAGGATAATGGCCTCAACCAGAGAAGAGCACACATCTGCTAGCATAGGACGAAGAGGAGTGAGTATGCGGACCATTGAATTTTTTGCCAAAACTGACTTTGCGAGTTTCATAGGCTCCTGGCATAGCTCTGCTAAATCGCCTCTCCGCATTCGAGCCGCCCCAATCTCGTCACCCAAGGCTCCCCAGGCCAAGGCGAGGGCTTCTATCAGCATGCTTTCGCTGGCTCCGTTGCGCATCCCACCACTTAGGCTGCGCAGCAGGAACTTCTTCTCATCCCTCTTTTGGCCTAGCATCCCGGCCAATGTGTTCTCTTTCAATCCTTTGGCAGTAGGACTTGAAGCATCGGCAGTGTCCCGGAATCTGCGCTCCACTTCTTAAAACTGAAATCCCCTCCTCAACATCCAACGTGCGCCGGCCCGGGCTAAATGCTTTCTTCACAGCAACGTATCCTAAATTAAGGCTTCACTTCTGATTCTCAGGCAACATGCGCTCCAAAAGCCAGAAGTACAGCCGATTCCATTCCCTCTATGTCAATAGATGTGAGGAAGGATGCGATCATCCTCGCTTTCACTGTTCTGTTAGATTCCTTCTCAAGAGGGGAGGAGAGTTTGGCTGAGTTTCGAAAGAGAGTACATATTTAACTTCGAGGAGCCGAATCTAATTGATGATTGAGGACGCGCCCCTTATTCGTCGAATGAAAGATTCTCCATCTAGACTCATCCTTTGATGACCTTTTCCCAATCTTTCTGGAAACGTTCTATTCCGACATCGGTCAGTGGATGATGGAACATCTTTTTAAGCACGTCATAGGGAACAGTGGCGATGTGAGCTCCCATCCTGGCTGCCTGTTCCACATGAATAGGATGTCGCACTGATGCCACTATGACCTCAGTATCGAAATCATAATTATCGAAAATGTCCAATATTTCTGCAATGAGCTCCATGCCATTCTGCCCCACGTCATCAAGACGGCCGACAAAGGGTGATACATAGGCTGCTCCCGCTTTGGCGGCCAGCAGCGCCTGGTTGGCGCTGAAGATGAGAGTCATGTTAACCTTTATTCCTTCTTTGGACAAAGCCTTGGTGGCCTTAAGGCCATCCTCGGTCATAGCGATCTTTATGACGATGTTATCGTGTATCCTCGAGAGCTCTCTGGCCTCTTTTACGATATCTTCTGCTTTGGCGCTCATAGCCTCAACTGACACCGGGCCTCCCACGATCTCGCATATGCGGCGGATGATGGTCTTAAAATCCCCTTTTTCTTTAGCTACCAAGGTCGGGTTGGTGGTCACCCCGTCCAATATTCCCCAGCTGTCTACTTCCTTGATTTGCTCCAAGTTGGCTGTGTCTATGAATATTTTCATTCTTATCTCCTCCTCATTACCTCTTCGGCCGCTTCCACGATCCTCTCCGCTGTCAGGCCATATTTGCGCATCAGCTCCTCCCCTTCCCCTGACTCACCGAAGGTGTCCATCAGACCGACCCTGCGCAAGGGTACCGGTTGGTGTTCTACCAGAAAAGTTGCAACCGCAGAACCTAGACCTGAGAGCACATTATGCTCCTCTGCTGTAACGATGCAGCCTGTGCTCCTTACCGCATCTTCCACCAGCGCCTCGTCCAATGGCTTGATTGCGCTCATATTGACGACCTTTGCCGAAACATTGCGTTTCTCCAGCAGCTCGGCCGCCTCTAGGCAGCGAGAGACCATTATCCCGCATCCCATGAGCGTCACATCTTCACCTTCGCGAAGGATGCTTCCCTTGCCGATTTGGAAAGGATCCTCCCATTCCGTAACGTTGGGGAAGTCGACCCGTCCCATGCGCATGTAGCAGGGCCCCCTCCATTCTGCGAAAGCCTTGGTCATCTTGTATGTCTCTATGGCATCCGCGGGCACTCCGACGGTGAAATTTGGCAGGGTACGCATGAGCGCCACATCCTCTCCCGTTTGGTGCGATGCGCCGTCCCCGCCCACGGTGATTCCAGCGTGGGTAGCGCAGATCTTGACATTCAGGTTAGGATAAGCGATGGATTGCCTTATCTGGTCCCAGCATCGACCAGTAGCGAACACAGCGAAAGTGGATGCGAAGACGACCTTACCCGAGGCAGCAAGGCCGGCGGCCACGCCCATCATGTTCTGCTCGGCGATGCCGCAGTTGAAGAAGTGCTCAGGGAATTCCTTGGCGAAGTCAGCGGTGCGCGTGGAACTGCTCAAGTCGGCATCCAATACCACCACGTCTTTACGGGACTTGCCTAGCTCTACTAGAGCACGCCCATACTCCTTCCTTTGGGAGGCATAAGACCACTTCATATTTTCTCCCCCAGCTCCCTTAGCGCCTTCCTCATCTCCTCATCATTAGGTGCCTTGCCGTGAAAGGAGAGAGCATTCTCCATGAAGCTAACACCCTTTCCCTTGACAGTATGAGCCAGGATCATGGTGGGCTTGTTCCGCACCTCCTTGGCTTTGTCGCACGCATCCAAGATCTCGCGCATGTTATGACCGTCGATCTCGATGACGTTCCAGCCGAAGGCTCTCCATTTATCCGCCAAAGGCTCCAAGGACATGACTTTCTCGGTGGGGCCGTCTATCTGCAGTTTATTGCGGTCCAGGAATGCAGTCAGATTATCCAGCTCATAATGAGCCCCCAACATGGCTGCCTCCCATATCTGACCACTCTGCATCTCTCCATCACCACACAAGCAATAAATGCGGTATGATTTACGATCCAGCTTCGCTGCTAAGGCCATTCCATTGGCTACGCTCAGGCCCTGACCTAGAGAACCAGTGGACATCTCCACCCCTGGTAGCTTTCCTTTGCTGGGATGACCCTGCAAGCGACTTCCGAGCTTTCGCAAGGTGAGCAACTCCTCCACCGGAAAATAACCGCTCTCCGCTAAAGCTGCATAGTAGGCGGGTGCGGCATGTCCTTTCGAAAGGACGAAGCGATCGCGATCTTCCCAATTAGGGTCAGTTGGCCGATGGCGCATGACCTTAAAGAATAAGGCGGAGAGGATATCCGCGGAGGATAAAGAACCGCCGGGATGTCCTGATCCGGCCGCCCTTGTCATCCTGATGATGTGCCGCCGAATAAGGTTGGCTCTACGCTCCAGCTCAGCGATGACGTCATCAGGGTAGGCGGTCAATCTAAGCACCTCAAAGGCAAGGAGTGGGGAATAATAAGGATACCAGTTTAAACCTTTTGGCACATTCCCATTTAGGGAACCGGGAAATGCCAGGATGCCCAGCGAAGATTCCTCAAGGAATCGCATGAGCGTTGCACTCAGAAAGCGGCTTAGTCTAAAGCGAGCCATCTTAAGGTACTGAGATCTGCACGAAATTTGATTATGAGGAAGGAAGAGAATGCCCATGTTCGCTGATTAGGAGAGCTCTGCTCTTGCATTCAAATTCAATACAGCTGAAAGTATGTCATTTTCCAATAATTTAGACAAATCGCATCCTGCGAATGAGATGAAGGGATGTTAGCCTAGGATTCGAATGCAGTCCAGTTTATATCGTACGCTCCATTAGATAAAAACGGAACCCATCCACGCGAGCTACCTCTATAATAGTGGATGCGAAGACTTTATCATTCAAGATAATATGTTCAACAGATAAATTGTCCAGCAGACTCGCTGAATCGGTCTCGGCACTCTCAATGGTGCTATTAATCGTATTTTCATCCTTAGCTCAAGCGAGTACTATGGCAATCGAAGATGATAAAGAAAATTCAGTCATTATGTCTATGCCTTTCGTTGGAGTAGACGATACTACAGTATTGGTCTTTGCCGTGCTGGCTCACTGTTATGAAGAATCGAGCTTTTGGGGGAAGAACATGAATTTCCCTTCCCCGGATGACGAGGTTTTGAAATGCGGTTCTCTGGCAGATTTATGGCACCAATATTTCTGGCTGTGCAATTACTATGGTCTAAACCTGGTGCGATTGGGGGCCTCGGACATGTGGGGCACAAAAGTTCTGTTCGAGGCGTGGAGGGACCGCACGTCAAGCTTCTATGAAGTTCTCAATGAAATGCTTCGCCAGGCCAACGAGCATGGAGTTTGGGTTTGCTTGGTACTCGCAGGGAGCCAAGAATATCCTGCTTACAATTTTAGAGGGGAGGGCTCAGTCTTCGAAGTGGGCTCGGAGGCCTATGTGAATTATATCGAATACTGCGCAGCGATAATGTCCGTAATGGACACTAGCGATTATTCACGAGCGATCTTCTCCTACGATTGCTGGAACGAGCCTGATCACCTCTCAGTTAATAAGGCTCATTGGAAAGGAGATCAGATGAAATTCAGGCACTGGGCCGAGAATATCTCTTCTACCCTCTGCCCTCTGACCGAAAATATGGTGGAGATGGGAACGGCTGGATATGCTGGTGCAGGTGGACTTTGGTCAGAATGGGGCCTCGGCTCTTTCCTTAATATTACCGGTCTTACAGGTTTCGATACCTGTCATCTGCATTTGTATGCCAGCGTTGAGAAAACTTATCTCATAACAGATCCTCTCAATTGGAGCGCTTATGTGGGCAAACCCCTCCATTGGGGGGAGGTGGCGAAGAATGACGTCTATCCTCTTCAGAGATGGGCGTGGTTCGAAGAAAGGTTATTGGAGCAGAAAGCATTCGCCTGGTGCAACATGGTGCTACGGGGTACACCGGGCTATCCCTTCACAGGAACAATACCTCCGCATGAGAATTCTGATGTCCATAACGGGGCCGTTTC
>JAVYMA010000004.1 GCA_038740345.1 Methanomassiliicoccales archaeon | reverse complement strand
AGCCAGAGCTCTTGCAGAGTTTCGACCTTCTGTTGGCGCAGAAAGGCTTCGCTACCCGATCTGAGGCCATACGCGACCTCATCCGCAACGCCTTGGTACAGGAGTCCTTGGAGCACGCTGAGTCCCACGCCGTAGGCACCATCACTTTGGTCTACGAGCACACTAGAGGAGGGGTGAAGGAGAGCTTGATGGAGGTGCAGCACCGCCATCATGAGACCATTTCCGCTTCCATCCATGTGCATCTGGATGAGGAGAAGTGCCTGGAAGTCCTGATAGTGCATGGCACGGTGGAGTCGATTCAGAAATTGACCAAAGACCTGATGAACGTGAAGGGAGTTACACACGGCCAGCCGGTAATGATCGCGGGGGAGCTGAGCGAGCATCGCGGTCATTGATGGTTCTCCACTAGAGCTTAGCCTATTTTTTTATAGTGCCTATCTCTTGGTCGTCCTCCGATGAAGAAGCTGGTCATCTCGGAGAAGGCCAACGCCGCGGCGCGCATAGCTACCATACTGTCAGGTGGGGCTAAGAAGTCCTCTAAGCAAAAAGGCGTCCAGGTCTTCTCCTTCGAGCGCGACGGTGATGAATGGTTCGTGGTCGGGCTGAGAGGGCATATCATCGAGCTCGACTATCCTCCCGAGCTCAACAATTGGGAGCGCACGCCCCCCAAGCAGTTGGTCTACGCCGCGCCGGTGAAGAGCGTTAAAGCGCACAATATCATCGAGGTGCTGAGGGATCTGGCCAAGGATGCCGACTTGGTCATCATCGCCACCGACTATGACCGAGAGGGAGAGCTCATAGGCGTGGAGACTGTGGAGCAATTGAATGTGGATCCTTCAAAAGTCAAGAGGGCCAGGTTCTCAGCCTTGACCAAGGCCGAGATCGAGAAGGCCTTCGCTGAGCTGAACAAACCTGACGAGCGGTTGGCCGAGGCCGCGGAGTGCCGTCAGATAATCGATCTGGCCTGGGGAGCGGCCCTTACCCGCTTCATCTCCCTGGCATCCGGTCAGGTGGGCTCTAATTTCCTCTCCGTGGGGAGAGTGCAGAGCCCCACCCTCTCCCTTATCGTCGACCGCCACAATGAGATCAAGAACTTCGTGCCCAAGCCATACTGGAATGTTGAGGCCAGATTCAAACAGGAGGAGGAGTTCCTAGGGCGCCATGAGGGCAATCCTTTTTGGGAGGAGGAAAAGGCGAAAGCTGTCCTGGAAAGGAGCCAGGGGGCGAAGGAAGCAGTAGTCGCCGAATTCAGAAGGGAGGAGAAGGAGGAGTATCCCCCTCCCCCCTTCAACACCACCATGATGCTGGCAGAGGCGGTGAAGATAGGCATGTCAGCCAGCATGGCCATGAAAGTGGCTGAGGACCTTTACACCGCCGGTTACATATCCTATCCTAGGACGGATAATACCGTGTATCCGCGCTCCTTGAACCTGAGGAACATATTGGAGAAGCTCAAGGAGTCGGAATTCAAGGCCGAGGCAGAGGAGCTGCTAGCCCAGGAGGTCATTCGTCCTTCTCGCGGCCGAGTAGAGACCACTGACCATCCTCCGATATATCCTACGGAGGCCGCCACCAAGAAGGAGCTAAAGGGAGATAAATGGAGATTGTACGAGCTGGTGGTGAGGAGATTCCTCGCCACCGTATCTCCTCCCTGCACAGCCGAGCATCGTCATGCCAAGCTGCTGGTGGAAGGAGAGCCGTTCTTGGCCAAGGGATATAGGATCTCGCATCCAGGCTGGCGAAAGTACTATCCTTTCTTCCATGTGACCGAGTCCGATCTACCCTTGTTGCAAGAGGGAGAGCACGTGCAGGTGTGCTCTGTGAATATGGAAAGATTGGAAACACAGCCTCCCCGACGCTACACGCAGGGCACCCTCATCCAGGAGATGGAGAGGCTAGGGTTGGGCACCAAGTCGACGCGGCATGAGATCATACAGAAGCTCTACGACCGCAAGTATGTGGTAGGGAATGATCTCGTTCCGACCGAGAGCGGCATTGCCGTAGCCACATCCTTGGAGAAGCATGCCAAGACCATCACTGAGAGCAAAATGACCGCGCATCTGGAACAGGACATGGAGGACATCGCCAACGGCAAGGCCATGCTGCCCGAAGTGGTGAGGGAGTCCCAAGATATGCTGGCTGATGTGTTGGACGTAATGGAGGCGCATAAGCAGCAGATCGGTGAGGACATCAGGGCGGCGTTGCAGGAGCAGAGCTACATAGGAAGGTGCCCCGATTGCAAGGGTGAGCTAAGGGTGAAGCGATCACGTAGAGGTGACTTCATATCCTGCTCCAACTACCCGCAATGCAAGCGCGCCTATCCTAAACCCAGAGGGGCTAAGATGGAGGCGACGGAGGAGATTTGCGAGAGCTGCGGCGCGCCAATGGTGCGGCTGATACGTCGTGGCAGCGCGCCGCAGAAGCATTGCCTGAATCCTGATTGCCAGGTGAATCAGCAGGCGACCTCGGTGGGAGAATGTCCGGATTGCGGAAAGCCTCTACGCATACTTTACTCCAAGGCAGGGAAGCGATTCCTAGGATGCTCTGGCTATCCAGATTGTCGCCGCACATACCCGTTACCGCAAGCGGGGTCGCTGCGAATGACAGGCGAGACATGCCAAGCATGCAAGGCACCTATAGCCTTGGTCACGAGCAGGGGTCGCCCTTGGAGATTGTGCGTCAACATGGAATGCCCTGAGAGAGAGAAGAAAGCAGTCGAGAAAGAGGAGGATAAAGGGCTTGAGCCGGCCGCAGTTGAGAAGAAGCGTGCGACAAAAAGGAAGGCGAAGAGAGCAGTGACACAAAAAAGAGCGAAGGCCAGCATGGAGTCTAAGTAGAGCGCGGCTGCGGAGAGAGAAGCTACATAGATAGAGCGAAAGCGTGCGACTAATCGAAAGCCAATCGATCAAAAATATCCATAAACAAGAAAGGGCTAATGCCCCTGTTCCTCATGATCATGATTTTCATGCTCTTCATCGCAATGGTCGTGCTCATGCTCCAGATCCTCGAGCTCAAGCTTAGTTGCTTTCCCTGTAAACACTTCACGCGCGCTCCTCACCACGATGTCCTCCACCTTCCGCTTATCCAAGCCATAGAGGAGCACGTTAAGGATGATCTCTAGACGAGAGGAGGGGGCATTGAGGTCGCCACGGCAGATGGCTTCGCTGTCCGCCGAGACTACGCTGCAAGCGATGTACTTTCCTGAGTCCACCTCAGCGATGCATTTGATGTGCCCTATGAGGCTCGCCCCCTCAGACATGCATTTCTTGGCTATGGTCGAAATGGTGCTCGACACCAAAGAGCGTATCTCGTTAGGTTCCTTTGGGGCTCCGAAAAATGCAAGCACTTTACCTGCATAGGCCACGAAGTCGCTGGTCAGCATCTCAGCCCACCATCGCTTCCACAACCTTATCCAAGTTCGTCCCGTGTATGGCCGAAGCGGGGATTATCCTCGCTGTCGAACCAATCTCCCTGACCCTTGCCTCTATCGAGGCCAATTGCTCAGGCGATACCCTGTCCATCTTGTTCAGCACGATCACCTGTGCCGCCTTCAGCTGATTCTTTAGAGGTCTCTCTAAGGCCTTTGCTATGGCATCATATCTCTCGGAGTCCACTATGATGACTATCCTCACCATGTCTATCGGCGGCCCCACGTAGAGCTTTAGCGTGTCATGAATGGCTACTGGGTCTGCCACGCCCGTGGGCTCGATGACCACAAGGTCAGGATGGAAGGCTTCAGCCACGTCCCTGAGGGTGGTCAGCAGATCGGAGCCCAGGGTGCAGCAGATGCAACCGCTGGGCATTTCCTTGACCTTCAGCCCGTACTTCTCCATTACCTTCCCATCTATGCCAATCTTGCCGAAGTCGTTCACTATGACGACCACCTTCTTGTGCTTGCGCTTGGTTATCTCGTCTATCGTGGAGAGCACCATGGTGGTCTTCCCTGACCCTAGGAATCCTGATATTAGCAGAAGGTCCATCACCACACCCTGTTGAGCCCTCAGGCCTGCGTTAAGCCATCCTGCCTTCTGTATTTAAAATTGAGCGCTATAAGCTGCGCCGCTCATGAAGAAAAATGCTAGAAGGGGTTGTGACCCTCATCTTCCCTTTCTTCCCCTAGGAAATGCTTCTCCAATTCTTCCCTTTCACGGGCGATGCGCTCGTTGCGGCAGCGGCGGCATTCTAGACTTTTTCCTAAACGGGACTTCACACCCACCATCCTGCTATCGATCTCCGCGATTACCCCGCAACTGCATAGAATCTTCCTCTTGGGCAAATCTACGATTGAACCTTTAAGCCAAAGATGGTTTTGCAATGATGCGTGTTTTATCGGGTCTGAGGAGAACCGACTCCATTTTGTATCGCCTATCTCCGGCATCAGGGGATTCTCCATCCCATGCCGCGCATCCCCTCTGCCATCCATGGCATCCGCTAAATGCCTCGCTCCTACCAATATCTCTCCCCCACACGGAAAACGCGCATTTCAGTCTATCTGCCCCATCCCGCGAACCTTGACTGGCGGATCAGGCTATGCGATGCAATTTTCCCGAGCAAATAAACATAATCAGTGGTACTAACTTAAACGTTTCGCAAGCGCATTTCGATACAATCCAGATGTCGGACAATTAACGTCAGACAAGCGTCATATGGCACCAATTTTATGAGCGAATACGACGAGCTTTCATCCTTAGATAAGGATATTTATCTGGTCAGCGGTTAGCTTTTGGAACTTAAGGCCGTTACTTCATCCAGTTCATTTTTCTGTGCGTCTGCCGCGCTTCCGCACCTTTGCTGAGGCGGCCGGCTCCTCGGCATCCTCCTCTTTGACGCAGGCGAAGGAGGCACAGGTCAGCGTCCTTCCCACGCCCTCTACCCCCCTGATGCGATCGATGACCAATGCGCCTATCTGCTCCATGGAGGTGCCGCGCACCTTCACTAGCATATCATATTCGCCTGAGATCAGATGGACCTCATGAACGCCTTCCATACTGGCTATCCGCTGTGCCACCTGCCTTTGGGACACCTTAGATGTGGGTAGAAAGGAGATGAGGATGAAGGCCGTGGCTGGCTTTCCAAGCGCGGCGTGGTCCAAGGCCAAGGTGAAGCGCTTGATGACACCTCTCTCTACCATCCGCCGAATGCGCTCATGCACTGTGGCCCGCGGCATTCCCAGCTCCGCGGCGATGGCCTTTGTGGTACGCCTGGAGTCCGCTTTTAACTTCATCAGTATGGCAAGGTCCTTCTCGTCCAGCATAGCATAGCATCGCTGCTTGCGATGATAAAGCTTGACCCCGCAAGGGCAAGGATTATCTAATGCAATCCACCAATTCCCTTGCCATGAGAGAATTCACCAAGGAGGAGCTGAAGAAGTATAATGGGAAGAATGGCACCCCGGCCTATGTGGCCTATAAAGGGAAGGTCTATGATGTCAGTGCAAGCGCCCTATGGGAGGGTGGGGAGCATCAAGGCCTTCATGTCCCAGGAGGGGATTTGACGAAGGATATCGCCGATGCGCCGCATGAGGCAGATGTCCTGGAGCGGTTCCCTGTGGTGGGGATCCTTAAATCTTAATCCTTAGACATCGCCATAGGGCAGGGGCGAAAAGTACTTACGGCGCGGCATCTAAATTCCTTCCTCATGCCTCGGGGGAAGGGACTCCTCTTCCTCAGTAAGAGGAGACGCTGGCTCTACAGAAAGCTAGTGCGCATCATGAGCAAGGTGGACGAGGGGTGTCTGCCCATGTCCATAAGAGAGGTCTATCTCTTCGGCGGCTTCCTGCGCAACAAAGAGGACCCCAAGGACATCGATCTCCTGCTGATATATGACCCAGACGAGACGCTGAGGATGTATGAGAAGGTGGAGAGGGATGGCAGCGTGCGCTGGAAGCTATGGGAGCTGCAGAAGTCCCCTTCTCAACTGCGCCGCATGCTGAAGAAGAACTCAGAGCGGAGCGTGGACATCAACATCTGCCCCTCGTTGGAGGAATATCAGAAGGACCTGCTCTTCCCCATGGATCCGATTCTGCGCATTTGGACCAGGGAGGAGAGGGATTGGAGAAAGGTATTGTCTAATTATTTCCTGGAGCGTCAGCTGGATTCTCGACCTCTACTTGCACGGGCACCCCCTGCCTCACGCTCTGGGTCACGATACAGAAGTCCTCGAAGATGTCACGGCACCTTCTCAGCTTCGAAGGGTCACTCATCTCTGGTCGCAAGCGGACGCGGATTGACGTGATGCGCAATCTGCCTCTCTCGTTACGCTCCATTTTTGCGTATACTTCGGCGCTCACTCCCTTAACCTCCGCGCGGGCTTTCTCCAGACAGAACTTCAATGAGGCGCAGAGACAATTTCCCACCGCTGCGGCCAAAAGTAGGCCAGCATTGGGATGCTTCCCCTGGCCCAGAGGCTCTGGCTCGTCCATGATCAACTCCTCTAAAGCAGGGTTGGAGAAGGTAACCTTGAATTGATACCCTTGCAGGGACTCTATCCGGACTTTGAATTCCCCCTCTTCCATCTTAGCACCTCACAAGCGCACAGCCTTCAATTGCTGCAGCACATATTTCCTTACCTTGGAGGGCTCTCTTTCCTCATGAGCCCTAATGCCTTCCCGCATCAGCTCCACCTCCATCGATTGCATGAAGTCGCCGCAGATATGGCATTTTGGCGTCTTATGCCCCCAGGGCACGACTTCCCACTCCATGCATCTCTGGCAACGGTATGAGGCCTTCCTTCCTCCCAGCTTGCCCCTCTTGGCCACTGGCTCGCCATCCTTCTCCACTATGTCCAAGGCGAAGTCCACCGTGGGGGCGTTGGATATGCTCGTGCCCACGCCGAACCCATCCGCTCCTGCCTTCCTGAGCTCGGGGATGGTCCTCTCATCCAGCCCTCCTGAGACGATTATCTTGACATGGCCAAAGCCTCTGATATCCAGCTCCCAGCGCACCTCCCTCACCAGATCCGGCAGGGAGCCTCTTCTGGAGGCAGGAGTGTCCAAGCGCACGGCGGACAAATCCTTTATCGCCTTGGCCGCCATGATGGCCTCGGCCTTCTCGTCGGAGTAGGTATCCACCAAGGCGATGCGTGGGACGGAGGGATCGATGACCTCGTCGAAGGCCTTGAAGGCCTGCGCCTGGTCTCCCATCATGACCACCAGCGCATGAGGCATGGTGCCTGATGGAGGGATGCCGATGACCTCCGCACCGATGAGTGAGGACACGCCATCGCATCCGCCGATGTAGGCGGAGCGGTCTATCATAGGGGAGATGGCAGGATGCATGCGCCGGACGCCGAAGGATAATAGCGTGGCATCCTCGGCCGCGATCCTCGCCCTGGCGGCCATGGTGGCCACCCCCGTGGAATGGCAAAGCAAGCCGAGCAAGGGCGTCTCCAGGACGCAGTACTCGGAATATGGGCCCTCGATGCTGAGCACCGGCACCCTGAGGCCTCTGCGCGAGCGGGCCTTGAAAACGGTTCCCTCAGGCAAGCCTCGGATGGTCACCTTTTTTCCCTCAAAAAGCCGCAGCACCTCCTCCACTCCGCACAGCACAGCCCATGACCAATCATTCGGCAGGCTGCCCGTGGTGAGCTCAGCATAGGCGCGTTCATGCGATAGGCCCTTGGCGCGCAGCACTTGCATGGTGTGCTCGAAGTAGACGTCGGTGGTCCTTCCCTGGCGTATCTGCTCCTCGGTGGCGAGGAAGAAGCCTCTGCTGGGGCCGCTGGGCAAAGGGCTCACTCCTTCTTCTTTTTGGCGTAGAAGGCGGCACCGGGGAACTTGGCCTTGGAGCCCAGCTGCTCCTCGATGCGCAGCAAGCGATTGTATTTGGCCACTCTCTCCCCCCGCGCAGGCGCACCGGTCTTGATCTGACCGCATTCCAGTGCTACCGCCAGGTCAGCGATGGAGGTGTCGTCGGTCTCGCCCGAGCGATGGCTCACCACCACGCGATATCCGTTGTCGAAGGATAGCCTGGCCGCGTCCATGGCCTCGGTCACCGTCCCTATCTGATTGACTTTTAGGAGCGTGGCATTTCCTGCCTTTCGCTCTATGGCCTTCTTTATGCGCTCCATGTTGGTGACGAAGATATCATCGCCCACCACCTGCATCTTGTGGCCCACCCTCTTGGTCATCAACGAGAACATGTGGAAATCCTCCTCGTGGAAGGGGTCCTCGATGCTCACCAAGGGATAATACTTGGCCAGGACGAAATACGTCTCCATCAGCTCCACGGGCCCTATGCGTCTCTTGTCCAGCTCATAGACTCCTTGCTGGCAGAACTCGGAGGCGGCGCAGTCTAGAGCCAGGAACACCTCTTTGCCGGGGGAATAGCCAGCTCGCTCTATGCCTTTCATCATTATGTCTAGGGCTTGCCTTGTGTTTTCTAGCGGAGGGGCGAAGCCGCCTTCGTCGCCCAGGTTGACGGCGGCGGGGCCGAACTGCTCCTTGAGGAGGGCTCTGAGGGAATGGTACACCTCCACTCCCATGCGCAGGGATTCGGAGAAGGATTTGGCTCCTGCGGGCACGATCATGAACTCCTGTATCCTCAAACCCGTGCCAGCGTGCTTCCCTCCGTTGATGATGTTCATCATGGGTATGGGCAGAGTGCAGCTGCCTGGCCCTAGATGCTCGTGCAGCTCGACGCCTTTGGAGACGCTGCCTGCCTTGGCTAGGGCGAGAGAGACGGCCGTGATGGCGTTCCCGCCCAGCTTCCTCTTGTCCGTGGTGCCATCCAGCTCTATCAACGCGCGGTCCAGCTCACGCTGTTCCTCCACATCCATGCCTTTGAGCTTGGGGCCGATTTTCTTGTTCACATTCTCCACAGCCTTGAGGACGCCCTTGCCCATGTAGCGCTCCCCCCCATCCCTCAACTCCAGCACCTCATGGGTGCCGGTGGAGGCTCCCGAAGGGGCGATGGCGGTGACCTTAAAGGCGGAGGTTCTCACTTCTGCCTCCACGGTAGGATTGCCTCTCGAATCCAGGACCTCCCTGGCCCTGATCTCAACTATCTTAGAGCCGCTCAGAAACATCCCTCCATGCGGATGGATAGAGGAACGGATGTCCTATCTAATAGGTTTCGCTGCCTGTTGGGGAGGCATGGCATCTATTACCTCCATGTTCCTCTCCAGCAGGGCCATCTGCCTCACGTCCAGGGTGCGAGGATCCACGGATATCAAAAGACGTGATTTGTATTCCATGGTGGCCTCGGAGATATGATGCACCATGCGCAGCACCTTCTCGAAGTCGTTGTTGACGATGAGGAACTCTATGCCATCGATCATGACCACGCTATCGCCGGACTTCTCGATGAAACGTATGATGGTGTCCGAGAGGATGCCGATGTTGGTGGGGTTGACGTACACCCTTCCCAACTGATTGCTAAGCCAGATTATCGGTGTCTTCTCCAGGCCCCACTTCTTGCGGATGATGCCCGGATGCTCTCGGGTTATGCACAGCCCCTGAATGTTATGCGTTACCTGATCCACGAAGATCTCGAAGGTGCGCTCCGGCTTGACCTCCTTTATGATGTAGCCATAGCCCTTGCGCAGCTCGTACTTTAAAGCCGTCTTTTGCGCCTTCTCCATGCCCGTAGGGGCCTCCCTGCGTCGGCGGAATAGGCGCTCCAGCAATCCTGGCTTCTTCACATCCAGAGGCACAGGCTGGATGGTGACCTCCTCCGCCTCTAAGATCTCCTTAATCTTCTCCGAGAGCTCGGTGTTGGAGAAGGGCTTGCGGATGTAGCCCGAGACCACGTCCTGCAGGCCGAATATGTCCGTGCCTATGTCAGTGTAGGCGGTGAGCATCATGACCTTGATGCGCTGTGTTAGGCCAGTCTCCTTAAGATTGCGCAGAACGCTCCAGCCATCTATATCTGGCATGTTTATGTCCAGAAGAATGAGGTCAGGAGATTCCGTCTTTGCCTTTTCGATCGCCTCCCGGCCTCCGCTAGCGGTTATGGCCTCATAGCCTGCGGCGGATACGAGCTCCGAGACGATGGCGAGGACGTCGGCGTTGTCGTCGACCACGAGTACCTTCTTGATCTTCTAGCCTCCTGAAGGTGGTTGTTGCAGGACTTCGCCACTACATTGCGTAGGGAAATAAAATATTAATCCGTCCGTTCGCAGCATTGATAGCGCTAGGTCGCCAAATGAGCGTGAAAGGGAACATTGAAAGTCTTGGTAAAAGGCGAGCTTACGCTTTCCTGCTCTCCTTCGCCTTGGGGCGGAGGTTGGCATAGCCGCATTTCCTGCAGCGGGTGGCCTTCGCCGCGTTCCTGGCGTAGCAGTTCATGCAGATCATCTTGTTAAGGAGCCTCGCGTCGGCCTCCTTGAAGCGTGCCATATCAGAACCTCTGCCGTGTGAATAAGGAGGGAATATAAAAAAGTTGGCAGGGGAGAGATTGAAAATTATATCTCAGTACTCTCGATTTTTTTAAGCTGAGAGAGATGCCTAAGAAATGGAAAAAAATAGGGTGGCGTAAAGATGACGAGAATCAAATGAGGGGATGAGTTATGAAATGCTAGTTCCCGTACAGAGAAAAGGGGTGAGTAATAGATCTATGTTGAAACATCTTGGTGCATTTTTTAGCATGCATTCTGATTTTTAAGACTGGTCCTTCGAGCCTCTTCTTTCTCGGCCTTGCGAGCCTAATCGTTAGAAGTCAAGACCGTGTTGAGAAAGGGCGCCGACAAGCCGATATTAAAATCGAGGAGGGCTAAGCATCTCGAACAAGAAGAGCGTTCATAGGGGCGATTGAAGGTATCGAATCTATTATTTCTGGCATATTAGTATGCATATATATAAGACGGTATGAGAAGAGGTTGAAATACAACCTTAACCATAGAATCATTGTGATGCAGACTATGTCTTGTCCCGCGGGTTTGAGATGCCTAAGTTCTAATAATCTTTCTAACCCCAAGGAGAAGCTGGCCTGATTTTTTTCTTTGACCCGAATCTTAGTATTGGGGGTTTGAGAAATGACCATCGGAGGAGTGTACGAAAGGATATTGGTAGCCTTGGATGAGGCTATGGACGCGGAGAGCGAAGAGCTCTATGAGTTCGTGGAGAGGCTCAAGAGCGTTATAGATATGCTGGAGCAGAACGCGGAAAAGAAGGACCTAAACGTCATCAAGAAGGTGGAGAAGAAGGCCCTGAAATCGCTCCGAGATATAAGCGAGGACCTGGCAGAATACGTGGATTTCACGTGCGAGGAGTGCGTCGAGTGCGAACTAGAGACAGAGGATGAGAACTGAAGGAGAAACAGCGCCAGCTTTCCCATCATGAGGAGAATGCTAGATGGCTTATGGCGATGATCGGAAAAAAGTTGAGGCGGCCAGGGATCTGATATATCAGCTATACTACGATCTTGCGCATTCGAGCTGGAGAATGGAGGAGATACTGTATAAGTACGAGGAGGGGTGGGAGGATGAGGCGCTGGCTTGCATCATCGGTGCCTTTCTCTACATCGACGAGGTACTGGATAAGATCTACCACATATTCGAGGACGAGGTCATCGACTTCAGCGAAGCGGAGATGGTGGATGAGCCCTAAACCTTTTCTTATTTATTATTAAAAAATCATGTAAAATTTTTCTCATAGAATGAAAGACATGTCTGCAAGCTGAAAAAAAGAGAAAGATTTTCTATTTTGGTGCACAGCATTTTGATCTAGAATTGTAATTTTCACAAATCCAGAGCTCGCTCAGCTGGAAAAGCGTTTAGGATTGAGCTCAAATTTTTTTAATCATTGAGCGTTATAGCCAAATCTTTTTAAAATCCCTCGAGCTGCTAAATCTACCAGGGTTAAAATCGTTTCGATTCCAATTTCGACGGCCGCTTTAAGATGATAATCTGAAACCGCGATGTAAAAACGAATTTCTTAATCTTCTTATCAAAAAAATCTACCCGTTCTTATTCTTAGCATTGGTCTTCTTGTCTAACGTCTCTTTGACCTTATACATCTCCTTGATCTTACTCATCACTATCTCATGTTCCTGCTTGAGCTTCTTATCGATATTGGCCACTATTCTCTTGGAAGAATATTTCTTCTTCCAGGCTATAGCTTTAACGCATTCTACCACGCCATCGTACGAGTTGTCTGTCGAATAGCCGCGCTCTATGAGCCATCGGATGATAGGCGCATTCCTTTCCAGGATGTCCGGATCGATTGGCCCTTCCGTGATTAGATAGAACCACACCTCGACATAGACATATACATATTCCATAAACATGAAGATATGAACCTTGAAGACGCTTTCCTCATAATCATCAAGGTCGTACTCGACGTCGTCCTGCCAAAACCCTTTCAAGGCCTCTATCGCTTTGGACGTCTCGAAAAGCTCCATTGGTATGGAATATCTCATGTAAAGATCATCCGAGTCGCCTATCCTCAACCCCTCCTGGATTGAAGATTGGTCGAAGCAACTATTTATTCCTATTTCGAGACGGTTGGCGATTCTTCATTATCTTTTTTTCCAATCGCGTTTCGATCATCCGAATACGCATTCAGCATAGATTCCATGAAAGTGACTGAAGGGAAAAACGCAAGATTCTGACAAGCATAAGCTAGGATCCTGCTCATCGGCGCGCAGGGCCGCCCGAGCCCACCAGCACCAGATACGCCAAAAGCGCTTCCAGCTGGATGCGCTCGTTGCTCCCCTCCACGATGCGGAACTCCACCTCTCCCGTCCTATCTATGAGGCGCACCTTCTCGATGTCCGGAATGTTCAGGTCGAAGAACTGCTTGTGTATCTGTTTTATCACGTCCTCCCCTGAGAGGCCGTAGTTTATCATGAGCTCGTCGAGCAGGCTCCTGGCTTCGAGGAAATCGCCCTTTAGGGCCGTCTCCAACAGCTTGCGCACCTCTTCCGGATGCGCCGTGCCGGTGGTCTGGTACACCACGTCCACCGTCACCTCTTCGGAGAGCGAGGCCGCTACCTGCAACGAGTTGATGGCCTTGCGCATGTCTCCCCCGGCGACATGCACCAAGGCATCCACCGCATCCTCGGTCAATTGCACCTTCTCCGCCTTGGCTATCTTAAGCAAGTACGCCTTTATGTCCTCGGGCTTCAAAGGCCGGAAGCGGAAGACGGCGCATCTGGACTGGATAGGCTCGATTATCTTCGAGGAGTAGTTGCAGGAGATTATGAAGCGGCAGATGGAGGAGTACCTCTCCATGGTCCTCCGCAGAGCCGCCTGGGCCTCGCTGGTCAGGGCGTCCGCCTCATCCAGGAAGATTATCTTGAAGGCCGCACCCCCGATGGGCGAGGTGCGGGCGAACTCCTTTATCTTGCCTCGCACCACATCTATGCCCCGCTCGTCCGAGGCGTTCATCTCGATGAAGTTGTCCCTCCAGCCCTCCCCGAACAGCTCTCGAGCCAAGGCCAGGGCGCAGGTGGTCTTGCCCGTGCCTGGGGAGCCGGCGAACATGAGATGAGGTAGGTTCTTGGAGCGTACATACGCCATCAAGCGCTCCGTGACCTCCTTCTGCCCCACCACCTCCTTCAGGCTCTTAGGCCGGTACTTCTCAATCCAAATCTCCCGCATCTCCTTCATATCGACCCTTAAGACGGATGGGGAAAGTTAACCCTTTGCATGAGCGCGGGCGAATGTATAAAAAAGATGTAAGAAAGAGGTCGAGGAAGATATTAATCGCAGGAGGCCGTGGCGGAGGGCGTGAAGTGCATCAAATGCTCCAAGGAGGGCATCGAGTACCTGCGCTACAATGGCTCCCACCTGTGCGAGGATCACTTTCTGGAATTCGTGGAGCAGAGGGTCAGGAAGGAACTGCGGAGGCAGATCGATCTGGATGGGAAGAGGAAGGTGGCCGTGGCCCTGTCAGGAGGGAAGGACAGCGCCGTGGCGCTCTTCCTGCTCCACCAGATCCTCAAGCCAAGAAGGGACCTGGTGGTGGAGGCGATAACTGTAGACGAGGGCATCGCTAGATATCGCCCTAAGACGCTCCTCAAGGCCAAGGAGCTTACTGAGAGCTTAGGGATAAAGCATCACATAATCTCATTCAGGCAGGAGGCGGGAAGAGATCTCGATGACCTCATGCCCTTTATAGGGGACAAGGGGCCATGCACGTATTGCGGTGTCCTGAGGAGGAGATGCATGAATCGCGTGGCCCGCGAGATCGGAGCTGATGTCCTGGCCACGGGGTTGAATCTGGATGATACGGCGCAGTCGATACTCATGAACTTCACCCGCGGCGACCTGGAGAGGCTGGCGCGCCTCGGCCCTCACGTGAGGATACAACCTGGCTTGATACCTAGGATACAGCCTCTGCGCTTGATACCAGAGAAGGAATCCTATCTCTATGCCATGCTGCGCGAGCTACCGTTCTCCAACGAGGAATGCCCTTACGCCGACAGAGCGCTAAGGAATGAGTACCGGGCGATAATCGATGACTTGGAGGATCGACATCCTGGCACGCGGCATGCCATTCTCTCCAGCTATGACGGCCTTAGAGAGTGTCTGATGGAGAGACACCCTCAATCAGAGCTGAGGGTCTGCGGCTGCGGGGAGCCTACCATCAGGGACAGGTGCATGACCTGCGAGCTGCTGGAATCACTGCTCTCCAAGAGATGATGAGCTGACCTTCATTAAAGCGCTCGGGCATCACACGAGCTCGTAGAACTTGTAGGCCGGGGTGCCTGCGTGATAGCAGTATTGCACCGTGTTGAAGCGCTTCTTCAGCGCCTTCACGTCCTCCTTCACCTTGGCGGGGCTCTCCTTCTTCACCGCCACGCGATGGATTAACGAGGCTACCTCCTTCATCTCCTCCTCCTTCATCCCCAGCCGAGTCATCTCCTGAGTGCCGATGCGGATGCCGGAGGGGCGTATGCTGCTCTCATCGCCTGGCAGCATGTTCTTGTTGGTGATGATGTTGGCCGCCTCCAATTCCTTGGCCACCTGGTCGCCTCCGCCGTGCTTGCTGACGTTGATGGCGATGGTGTGCGAGCGGGTGAAGCCGAGCTCAGGGCACAGCACGTCCATTCCCAAATCGTATAATGCTTGACCAAGGGCCTGGGCGTTGCGCACTATCTGCTTGGCATAATCCCTCCCGAACTCCTCCATCTCCGCCAGGGTCACGGCCAGGGCGGCCATGGCATGCAGGTGGTGCGAGCTAGTCACACCAGGGAAGACGGCGCGGCGCAACCTCTTCTCCAGGTCCTCGCTCAGGTCGTTTCCCAGCAGGATGCCGTGATTAGGGCCGGGGAAGGTCTTGTGAGTCGAAGCGGATACCACGTTCGCACCCTCGTGCAAGGGGTCCTGGAACTGCCCTCCGGCGATGAGGCCGAGCACGTGCGCGGCGTCATACCACACCACGCAGCCAACCTCCTGGAAGGTGGACTGGAGCTCCTTGAGCGGCACGGGGAAGAGGAAGAGGGAGAGACCGAATTGCGCCACCTTAGGCTTTTCCTTCAGAAGCAGCTTCCTTGCCCCGTCCACATCGATGGTCATGCGCTCCTCGTCCCAGGGATAGTTTATCGTCTTCACTCCCCTCAGACCCACCGCCCCGAACTGGGCGGTGGAGATGTGCGCGCCATTGGCCAGGGCGGTGGTGGCGATGATGTCGCCAGGCTCGCACAGGGCGAACAGCACGGCCATGTTAGCCACGGTGCCCGAGGTGGGACGGACGTCGACGAAAGGCACGTTGAACACGCGCTGAGCCAGCTCCATGCACTTGAGCTCCACCTTATCCACGTAGACATTGCCCTGATAGTAGCGCTTTCCCGGCATGCCTTCGGCATAGCGGTCATGGAAGTCGGAGATCATCATTTCCTTCGCCAGGGGCGACATGAGGTTCTCGGAGGCTATGGTGGGTATGGACTCCTCGAACCATTTGGTGTGCGCCTTCACTTGGTCCCTTATCCAGTCGGCGTCCTGCTTCATAGGTTATCGCAGTGGAATGAGGACCGCTCTTTAATATTTTCGTGCTCAGGGGCTTGCGAAAATGAGAAGGGGATCATGATGCTTCCGAGATCTCGATAGGGGCCTGCTTGTCCTCCACCCTGGCGTCAGAGAAGAGGAACCTCGAGAGATATATCAGCCAAACAATGTCCACCACCGTGCACACTGCTGCCGGCACCGCCGCCTGCGGACCCACCACGCTCATGGCCAAGGCGGCGGCCATCCCCGTGTTCTTGTAAGAGGAGAAGAGGACCTCTGGCACCCTTTGAGCGCGAGATGCTCCTCTCCTTCTTAAATGCCAATCCCATGCCAGCCCTACTCCCATGATACGCACCACCGCCACTCCTAGCAAGGAAAGCAGCAGTAGCGGCTCCCCGAAGAAGACGTGACGATTCGAGCCCGCTACCGCCACTATCAGGATGAAGAAGGCCACATTGATTATCGCGGTCCGGTCCGAGGGCGGGATGTCGAGCTTTTTTATCCCTATGGAGAGGAGGAGAGGGAGGAGGATGAGGACCGCCACATAGAAGACGAGCAACAAGACATCCACGGCCTGTCCTAGGAAAAGAAGGGTGAGAAGGGGGGTGAGCGCCACGGCGATGATGTAAAGAGCGGCGGTGGAGATCAGGGTGGGCTCGAGGTCGCCCTTCATGAGGAAGGTGAAAGGCACCACGGACACGGCGGAGGGAACAGCGGCCAGGAGAACCCAGCCTGCCCTAATGTCCCCTTGGAAGAGCTGCGCCAATGCTATCGTGACGCCAGAGGAGAGGACAAAGGACAGCAGCGTGGCTCGAAGGATGGCCTTGGAATGAGACCTGATGCTCATCCCTCTGATGCGAAGCGATGTCAGGGAGAAGGACATCATGATGACAAGCATCAGCATAGCCACGTTGCCGTTGGTGAGGGGGAACCATGAGGGGAAGCCGCCGAGTGCCAGGGCGGTGATGAAGGATAAGGTCATCATGGAGGCGTTGTTGCCTAGGAGCCTTCTAGGGTCCATCGCACCTGAATGCGGCACCCTGATAAACCATTTTCGCGCTCTTGGTATAGAAACCTACGAATCGTACTGCGGCCAAGCGCATTATATCAGTCCGCATCATCTCGATCGGAGTTCGAAGTCTCCTAAGACGGAGAGAAGTCAGGATAGGCCTGCCATGCGCGCCTTCAGCTTTTGGATGGGGACGACTGGAGTGGGATCCACTCCCTTAAGCATGGCCAGATAGTAGGAGACGAAGTCCCCTAGCATTATGCCCATGAGCGCTGACTCGAGAGGCGTCCGGCCCGAGAGCTCCACCGGGATGGATCTCACGCCTGACTCCTCCATCAGCCTCATGGTGAGGTCCATCCTCTCCCCCATGCTGCCCTTGGTGGTGGCGGGCTTGAGGAACACGGGAAGGAGGGCGGTGCCTTTGGAGCCTTCCATCCAGCCAACGATCTGATTATGGTTCATCTCCGGGAAATCGCCGCTGAAGGCCATCATCTTGGCGTTCTCGTTGATCTGCGTCTGCCATCTGTAGGCCACCGCCCTCAGGCTGCGCGGGGCATAGATCACCGGAATCCTCTGATAGAGCTTGGTGGCCAGCCTTTTGGCCATGTTGGCATGTGTGGGAACGCCAGGGGACAAGTTCTCCCTCAGGTCGGCCATCGCCAGCTGCGCCATGGCCATGTCCTTCTTGATGGAGTGGAGACCGATGGCCTCGAGCACAGCCACCTGAGCCCCTAATAGGTAGCCCAAAGCAGCTCGAGGCTGCAATCCTGGGGGAAGAGGTATCGTCGGCACTGCTTCTTTCTCTGACAGTCGCTTGAGCTCACCCCCTGAGGTGATGGAGACCATGCTGCATCCTCTCTCTTTCGCGCGATGGAAGAGCTCCAGCACCTCCCAGGTATCGCCAGAATAGCTGACCAATGCTATTAGGAACTTCTTGTCAGCCCATCTCGGCAGCTCTGTGCCCCTGATAACTGACACGTGGACCTCCGAGGCGCTCGAAGCGTAATCCGCCAGCACGTCCCCGCCCACGGCGGAGCCGCCCATGCCGCCGAAGAGCACGGCTTCGAACTTCCCCTCGATGCTCGTCCGCCATGCGAGCGCCTCGCGCAGATGATCTGGCAATTTAACGATCTGATCTATCATCCTGAAGCTGTCCAGCTGAGTCATGGTGGAAAAATCGTCTATGATATTGGCCATCTAGTTCTGATTAATGTGCATAAATATAAATATTGCAAATTTAAACAAAAAATAATATAATAATTAATTAATATTGTTATAATTTATCAATTAATTAAAAGATGATAGAACTTTTTGATGATACAAATTTTAATCTAAAACATATTTATCACTTTGATGGACTCAGAGACAACATTTGAGACAGCTAAGAAAAAGGTAGCAAAATTTTGTGATGATAGAGGTTGGGATGAATTTCACAATCCTAAAGATTTAGCAATAGGGATAATAACAGAAGCATCTGAATTTTTAGAAATTTTTAGATTTAAACAAGAGAATGAAATTATGGATATGATGACTAACAGCTATTATCGAAAAAAAATGGGAGAGGAATTGGGAGATGTGCTCTATTTTCTGTTACGTTTTTCGGATAGATATAATTTTGATTTATCCGATGAACTAGAAAAGAAATTGAAGCTAAATGATGAAAGATATCCAATACAATTAGCGAAAGGTAGTAATAAAAAATATAATGAATTTAAAAATAATCTCAAGAGTTAACTACCTTTTCAATTTCTATTCTTGATTTGAAAAAGTTTTCTGTTTGCTTATCCATAAAATATATATAGCATCCTTTTAGACCACGTGTTAATAAAACCCTATACGTATTTTTTACAAGATCAGTGAATTTCTCTTTTGAACGTTTAACAACATTGTCACAAGAAAATTCTCTGTAGCCTTTCCATCTCTGCTCCGAGAAATCATATCTCAAATCTAATCCAAAAATAACCCCTATATAATCGAATTCAAACCCCTGGGCTGTATATACGCAACCAATCTGATTTATCCCATTGGGATCGTATGCCCATAAAGAAGCAGGGGGGATATCCTTAGATAATTTCTTTGCGTCAGGTCTAGCATCCCAAGGACGGCAATAATCACCTATCTTAACATCGTCAACCAGTGTTCCATCCTCTTTCGGATAAGACCAGGGCCAACAAAATCCAGCAACTATCCTTCCTGAGTAACCTTGGGATACCTTCTCCCTAATCATAGTTTCTAGCTTTTGAGGTGATTCAACGATTCTAAAGTCAAATCCTTCATCCCCTTCCCAGATAACATTCGCAGTTCTTTTTATTGCTAGAGTATTGTTTACCCAATTAACAAATGCATCTGACCCAGCACAACGAAATTGAGCTTCTAGTTCATATTCAAAAATTTGACAATTAAATCGATTGGCTGCATTTTTAATGTAATCCACGGAACCAACTTCATCTGGTCGAACAACCTGTGCATCATCAATAAAAAACACAACAACTTTTGCGACTGTCAATAATTCATCAATTTGCGGAATATTGCTCTTATTATATGTTGGCGTTCTCCAATTATTGCTTGTTTTCCTTATCCGATGCGCTTCGTCGCAGATTAGAATATCTACTGAGTTCGGTTCCGATTGTGTATAGCTATTGAAAAATCTGAATTGAACACTTCCTCTTTTTCCTATAATTTTCCTTAAAGTCTCTGTAAAAGCTCTGGATCCTGTTGCATAGTGTGCATTATAGCCTTTTAATAACAAATCTGCCATCAGATTAATTGCAATAACAGATTTTCCAGTACCAGGACCTCCCTTTACAATAATTACAATTTTTCTCGATTGATGAAAACCCTCTTTCGCGACTGCAAGAACTTTATCATATACAATTTTTTGTTCATCTAACAATATATATTCTGGCTTGCCTTTGATTAGATTGCCAACATGATCCATTAATTTTTTATTTGGACGATATTTACTATTTTCTATCCTAGCGAGAACAGGCAAACCTTCTCCTTTTTCTAATCTTGGAATTAAGTATTCCTTTAATTTGTTTACATCATCTTCAGTGAATATTGGATATTTTTCCAATAAATTGCAAAATTTTTTATTAAATAAAGGATCATTTGAAATTGCCCTGTAATTATGAAGGTAAGAACAGGCGCTCAGATTTATCGGAGTTGGATTTTCATAAAATGCAGTATGGGTATCTTGAAGGTATAATGAATATTGACCTACTTGCGCTGATGGATGCAGTACCTCTCTTTTATTTCCACCGACGAATGTAAGGACTTCATTTTCTCCATCAGATATCTCACATTTTTCCCATTGCTTCAATTCTACAATCACAGCATTTGGTTTTGAATCAGAATCAAGCCCACATATTAAAAAATCTAACCTTTTCGATGTCAAAGGTAATTGATATTCTAGGATTACTCCATGGTCATCTAATTTTGAAGATAAAATAACCAGAGACATGGCCCTTAATGAATTTCTCCATGCACTAATCTCACTTGGTGTTGGAAAATAACGAAAATAGTTAAAATAACTATTTTTCATTTTTTCTGCTATTTGATTTTGTATTGTATCTTCTACGAACTGATTAGAGCTTCCTGAATAAAGTCTCATTTTGGATGTGTCTAATAATTATTTTCTATTCTAAGCTTTTCGCATAGGATTTTGAAATATAAATTGGTAAAGTTTTCTAATTGCAAATTTTATAATATAAAAAAATTAATGAAATCTTTTCAATTTTCCATCTCTCTTTACCCTAAAATATCAATACTTTTGAGAATAAATCCAATATTAGATTCTTTCTAATTAATCTTCTATAATAATAATCATAATAAAACCCAAAATTACTTAAAAGATGGGAATGCTGAAAAAGGATGAAAGAAAGACTTTTTCATTACCATATCCTTTTTTTTTATTTCGATTGTGACTTATAAATAAGAAGGACGTTATTTATAAATGAAAATAATATATATTCGTGACCAATCGAATACATTTAAATTTTGTTATAAAAAGAGTGTTCTTCAAGCGAACTTCTGAAACTTTATTTATTTATTAATTTTAAATAATCATATTTGATAATCTGGCCACTCCTCGATCCTGAGCTTGTCCTCCACGAACATGTACTTGACCAACCTCATGTTGATATCCACCTCCCATTCCGGATGCCTCTGTATATGATCGCGGAAGAGGTCATTACTCAGTATCAAGCAGTCGTCATTCAGCGCCAATCCTATTATGAACACATCATCATTCACACCCGCTGGCGCCTGGAGGAGTATGGGGGAGCGGCCTCTCTTCGATGCCTCCTCATGGAAATACTTGGTCATCTGCTCCCACTCCTCCCTAGGCATGGACCTCCACAGGCCCGCGCCCACCACCACATGCACGCTCCTGAAGCCGAATTCTGAGATCAGGTCCTCATAGGCCTTGATCAGGTTCCTGGCGCTGGCCGAGCTCTGATATCCCGCGTAGCGAGCGAGGTTGCTGCCATCCACCACTATGCGAGGGATAGGAGGCGGTCCGGGACCGAAGCGCGCCCTGCGCCTTTCGACCTTTTCTACACAGGTCTTCTCGCTAAGAGCTTCAGGCGCGTTTGCTAAGGCGACTTGTTCGGTGTTGCCCTCCAAGGCTAAAAGCCCTTGCCCAGTATTAACAGGATTCAGCATTGTGATGGTGGGTTTAGGTTCGAAGCTAGGGAGGTATGAATCGCATTCGGGATTAGCACCAACTAGCTCTATGTTATCCAGGTCGGGCAGCAGCACCTCCATCTCGTGGCCTCGATATCGGAACCACAGGAGTCTTCGGCTGCAGAGCGCTCTCAACTTCTTCCACAGCATGGCGTTCTCATACATCTCCTTGTCCGCCGGCACGCTGTCCAACAGCGTGCGGGCGCATACCACTATCAGCCTCTCCCTGGCCCGGGAGAAGATGACATTGGTGCGGTTGAGGTAGAGGATGAAGTCCGCGCTGTTGCTTATGGCCGTGGGATCGCTTTGCGTTCCCGACACGATGACCGTAGGCCTCTCTCCCCCCTGCAACCTCTCCACCGTGTCTATCACATCCCCCTCTGTCAGATAAGGCCGCAGGACGGACTGCAGCAGGGTGCGCTGAGCCCGATGCGGTGTCATCACCGCCAAGGACCCAGGAGGCCTGTTGGTACCTCTTCTGACCAATTCCTCGATAATAGAGGCCTCGAACCTGTTGAGCTTCTTCGAGCCACTCTCCGAGTGGAGGATGAGGAAGATGCCTCCCTGCCGCCATAGCAGGCCGAATACGTCATCATCCCTCTCGATCCTCCTGCTCTCAATCGCCTTCGCGCCCTCCAGCTCCACGCCGTCCCTGCGATAGATATCATCAATTAGCGTCCTTATCTCATATGGCAGCCGAAAGGTGAGCACTAGGGCTGAGCGTCTTATCATCGAAGGCTCTATGCCCCTTGCCCTGGACAAAGAGGCCACGGCGTCGTAGGCGCTGGTGTATGGCTGATATAGTTGGATGTATGGGCGGTCCTCCTCCTCCCATTGATGGGATAGTATGGGGGACAATTGATTGTGGTCGCCGGCGAGCATCGCGCAGCCCTCCGCGCTGAGGATCGATGCCAAAGCGAGGAAGTGCGGCATCACCATCATGCTGGCCTCATCCACTACCAGGCTGCGCACCGTGAAGCCCTCTCCCCTGGAGTTGAAGGGGGGGAGCTGGCACATATAGCCGCAGAGCTTGAGCACCTCATTGGTCGTGCCTCCCAAGATGATTTTCCTGACCCGGCGCAGCTCGTTCAACCTGGAAGCGGAGGCTCTCGCTGATTTGGCCTCGTCCCAATCCAATATCTCCAAGTCAGGCCTAACGCCGTGCGCGCGCTGGTACACCTCGAGGAAGGAAGGCAGCAGCCTATTCAGCTCCTCCATCAACCTGTCGACTGCCGCATGCGTGCTGGCCGCGAAGGCCAGCACCTCTCCTGGCGGCAGCTTCGAGGCCCTCA
Source organism: Methanomassiliicoccales archaeon (assembly GCA_038740345.1). Classification (NCBI taxonomy): domain Archaea; kingdom Methanobacteriati; phylum Thermoplasmatota; class Thermoplasmata; order Methanomassiliicoccales; species Methanomassiliicoccales archaeon. The sequence continues at coordinate 68,989 of JAVYMA010000004.1, read as the reverse complement.
GCAGGGTAGCGGCGGCCAAAGTGGTGGTCTTGCCCGTGCCTGGCGGGCCCAGCAGCAAGTGCACACGCGTGACCAAACCTTCCATAATGGCCTCTATCTGGTCCTTCCCCAATCTCTTGCCCTCGAAAATCATGCCCTCAAGCACTCTTCTATCCTTTTCCAGTTCCTCCTCTGGAGGACAAGGGAGAGGGGGGACGGACGGCCTGAGGATATCGAACCATGACAGCGCGACAGAAGGAGAAGAGGATGCCTCGTTCAACAACCTTCCCTCCACCCTGGTGGCCACCATGTCGGAGATGCTCTCGTCCAGCACAGCGAACTCGAAACCATCCCGAGGGATCTTGCTAAAGAGGCGATATCTGTCAGGCTCGAAGCGCATGGCCTTGAGGAAGATCTTCCCCTCTCGCGCATCCACTCCCTGTACCTTACAGGTGCATCCTTCAGAGAAAAGCTGGTGCGGCGACTGCCCCTTCGAAGCATCACCATCGTATATAGTCAGGCGCACCCAGGACTCTTGCTCTATCAAGCTTTTCTCCCAGAACCCCTCGCCATCCTCGCCGAACCTCTCCAGGTCGAGCTTGGCCTCGATGTAGACGTCCGAGCCGTCCTCCATGATCGTGCCTTTGGCTATCGGGACCGTCTCCCCCTTCGCCACCCTGTCTCGCACTGGCTGCATGCATCTTACCAGCCAATCGCTCAATCTCACGTGATGGTCGAGGCGCAGGAAGTCCACGGCGGCGCGTATGCTATTAGGCTCTGCCAATCGGAAGCGGGAAAGGTTCCTCAAATCCAAAAAGGCCTTCCTCAGCTTCCTGTTCTTGGGAATTATCCTCTCCTCCAGCCAGCGCATGGCGTGGACCCTGGCCCTCAGGTATTCTTGGATCAGCTTGGGGGAGTTTACACGGGAATAGCCCTCTAGAGCCTCCCTATGATTCCGGCGCATTTCCGGTCCTATTGGCGGCAAGGTTCCCCACACTGCGTGCCAATATGGGATTGGCAAACCGTCATGGAAGCGGGAGCGGATCTCGAACTCTGGCTCCTCGAAGGGCTCGCCCTCCCTGGCCCATTCGCCATCAGGCCTGACGCGCAGCCTGCCGCGGAAATCGAACAGGTCCTGGCGGAAGAGGTCGTCCAACCGGATCCTGCGACCCTCCACCTCCCTGGTCCAATGATATGCCTGCCCGAACCACTTGACCGAGGTGGCCACCACCAGCCCTCTCCCGGTCCATCCCGTGCCGTATCGGGAATGGACCTCTTCCTCCAAGCATGAATATATCAGCTGCTCTAGCGGTTCCCGGCAGCCGAGAAGATGCGTGAGGGAATCGAGCAAGTCCGAGCCGCATCGAGCGCATCCACCTAGGAGGGCATCGAAGTCCGAGCGGGACCAGAAGTAAAAATGGACGGGTGCCTTGTCCGTTTCGGCCACCCTTGATATGGAGATCATAAGCTCGCTGAGGAAGCGCTCCATCAGCTCCCGCTCCGCCCTTTCGTCCTCCTCCCTTTTGCCTGACCAGGGCTTCTCTTTCAGACGGATGACATCCTCACCCTGAACCTCCCTCTCCTCCTGCCCTCCCATTGACTGCTGCGTGCGAGGAGGTGATTCCATGGCCTTAGGATGCGGAGCCCATCCGCCATCAGCTCTCCTGCGGAAGGGTGTGCATATGTTCCAGCAGCTGGAGGTCACATGTGCAGCCAAGGCCACTATCCTGTCCTCGATATAGTCGTATTCCACGGCCACGTAAACCCGGACCAGCCTTCGCCCTTCTATGTCATGAGGGGGGAGCTGACCTTCCGAGGCATGAGGGAACTTCTGCACTTGGAAGGCTCTCTCTTTGGAGCCTGGAAGGGTGGAGAGGCGGGCCCTGGCACGAGCTATGAGGTTCTCCAGGTTTTGCGAGAACCCCGGGGTCCTGCGCATCTCATGGGCCAAGGGGGAGTCCACTTTCAGCGCTGCCAGCTCGTCCAAGGTCCGGATGCCTTTCTCCCTTAAGGTGCTCGTCACGGACACGTCCAGGCCTAGAAGCTCTATGGACCTCCTCCTGGCGCTCTCCGGCAGGCAGCAGACGTTGAACACGCAGCTATCGCACTTGGCATTGATCTGATAGCTGAGCTCTTCCAGCTCGCTGCTTGATATGTGTTCTAAAATGCCTCCGTCGCTGAGAAGGCGGCGCGCATCCTCCATCTCTGTGGAGAGGTCCAAAGGCTCCAGGTCCATTATCCTGTCCTCCACCACCCCTCCTCCCGCCTCTCTCATCCTAGCCACCACGCCCTCTACGCTATCGCAAGTCAATTCCTTGCCTGCCACAAGGAGGGGGCGCCTCTCCAGGAGGGAGCGCACCATGAGCAGGTAGAGCGCCAGCTGCAGGCGATGATAGGTCTTGTCCTTCCTGCTGGCCTTGCACTCCACGATACGTAGGTACGGTCGTCCATCTCTCCACAGCACTATCACGAAGTCCATTCTCCCATGTACTTCGAAGCGTCCCTTCTGGCAGGTGATGGCCACCTCCCTCCCGAACTGCTGCCCTCCCTCTTGGCAATGCTGCTCCACCAGCTCAACGAACTCCTCCCAAGAGATCTGGTCTTTTAGAGGGGCATGGCCCAGATCGTTGATCCTAATCATCCCTGCCTCGAGGAGGGAGCGCTCCCATCTCTCCTCCAGCTCCCTCCCCATCCTCTGCAATACTGGGTCCAAGGGGTTGAGCGTCCTGGCGAAGAAGGGGAGCTTCATCGCCTCCTCGCGAGAATTGAGGTCGAGCTTGAAGCGCCTGGGACAGGCCCCCCTCTGTATGTATTCCCCTATCTGGTTGACGTCGACGCGGACGCGCTCCTCGCCCATGGATACCCCCACGATGAAAGCCATATTTATTTGTCTGGCCTCCATTTTTTATGAGCGCCTTAGCCAAGGCAGGGAGGTTCTCGCGGCATCGCTATGATCTCGTGTCCAGGAGCGCCTATCCCTAGGATTAGCGGGGAGGCAGCGATTATGACAAAGACACTTTGCCACATGCCGAAGAATGCGATGGGAGACGCTTCGATTCGAGCCCTCAAGATCGTATTTGCGCTGAGGCAACTACCATCAAAATGTATTTTGGCCGATGCCGGGTTTGCTGGTTACACACCGGATTCATGATGGCTCGTAACTTAATAAAGAAGAATAAGGAATAGAATCTCTGGTCATAATCGAGATAGGCCTCGAATGATTTCAGTCACAAGGCACAAGGGTAGCGTGATGAGGATATGGCAAGAGGCTACCGATGGAGCAGGGAAAAGTTGAGCGACGAATATGGCCGGCAAGTGGAAGCGATAGCCCCGCTCATCATCTCAGCCAGCCGCGCTATGGACATACCCTCTTGCCATTCGGATTGGTTCATGGAGAGGTTGAGGAGAGGATACGTGGAGTGGCGCAACCCCTTCAACGGCAAGACGGATTATATCTCTTTCAGCAAGGTCCGAGCGATCGTGTTCTGGACCAAGGACGCCTCCCCCCTGCTCCAGCATTTGCAAGAACTGGATGAGATGGGCATATCCTATTATTTCCAGTACACGGTGAACGACTACGAAGGCCTAGGCTATGAGCCGAGGATGCCGCCCTTGAAGCAAAGGGCCCGCACCTTCAAAGAGCTCTCGGAGAGGATAGGCAAGGAGAGGGTCCTGTGGCGCTTCGACCCTCTCCTGCTCAGCGAGGAGCTGGATGCGGATTCTTTGCTGCAAAGGGTGGCGAAGGTGGGAGAAATGCTGCATCATCATACGGATACGCTCACCATCAGCTTCATCGATATCCAGAGATACAGAAGACTGAGGAGAAAGCTGGAGAAAAGAGGAATAAGAGAGCCAAGTGAAGATGAGATAATAGAGCTGGCGCAAGGCATCTCGGCCCTCAATGAGAGATGGGAACTTAGATTACAAGCCTGTGCCGAGGAGGTGGACTTGAAACGCTTCGGCATTGAAAAAGCGGCCTGCGTCGAGGGGGAGCGGTTGAAAAGGATCGCGCCTCACGATACTGTGCTTCACCAGTTCATCGCCAGCTGGGGATGCAAGGATCCGGGCCAGAGGAAGGAATGCGGCTGTCTCCTCAGCAAGGACATAGGCGGATATGGGACATGCGGGAACGGTTGCGTATATTGTTACGCAAACCATGCCGCCCAGGCCTCGATGTGAGAGCACGCTGCTGAAGACGGAGTTCTTGACTCAAGAGGCCGTGAAATTAAACTACCAATGGATTAGTAGCTACAAAGCGATTAATATCATTTCTTTGGATGCGAGGCGGAGTGGCGATATGTCGGAGGCAGTGGAAAGGGCTATCGAATGCCTGAGAAAGGGGCGCTTCGTGCTCGTCTATGACTTCGACGACCGCGAGAGGGAGACGGACATGGTCATGGCCTCAGAGTTCGTCACTCCCGAGGCCATTCGTACCATGCGAAAGGACGCGGGAGGGTTGATATGCACCACCTCCTCCTACGAGATCTCGCAAAAGCTGCAGCTCCCTTTCCTGGCCGATGTCCTGGCCTGCAACTATGACAATTACCCTATGCTGAGAAGGCTGGCGCCTAACGATATCCCCTATGATACCAAATCCGCCTTCTCCATAACCATCAACCACCGCAGGACCTTCACTGGCATCACTGATAGGGATCGCGCCCTCACCACCTCCGAGTTCGCTCGCTTGGCCAAGTACGCGCTGGAGAATGGCCAGGAGGAAGCTAGGGAGGAGTTCGGAAGGAACTTCCGCTCCCCTGGCCACGTACATCTGCTGAACGCTAGCAAAGAGCTGCTGGTCAAGCGCAAGGGACATACAGAACTCTGTACAGCGCTCGTCACCCTGGCCGGCCTCACCCCCACGGCCACTATCTGCGAGATGATGGGCGATGACGGGAACGCCTTGAGCAAGGAGAAGGCTCAAGAGTATGCCGAGCGATTCCACCTATGCTTTCTGGAAGGCAAAGAAATCATAGAGGCCTGGAAGCGTGGGGGGAGATGATGACGCGCGTGATGGCCACGGGAGTGTTCGACATCCTGCATTCAGGGCATCTGCACTACCTGCAGGAGGCGAAATCACTGGGCGACGAGCTCTATGTGGTCGTGGCCACGGACGCCACCGTTCGCCGGCGCAAGCACGAGCCCATAACCCCTGAGAGGATGAGGGTGGAGCTGGTCCAAGCCTTGAAGCCAGTGGACAAAGCCATATTAGGAGGGGAGGGGGACATGTATGAGACGGCGCTCAAGGTCAGGCCGGACATCATCGCCCTAGGGTATGATCAAGCCTTCGACGAGCACCAGCTGCAGGAGGAGCTACGAAGGCGCGGGCTGGAGGTGAGAGTGGTCCGACTCTCCAAGCACGAGGACGATCTGAACGGCACCAGGAAGATCATCAGGAAAATAGTGGACTGGCATACCCTAAACAAGCAGAAGGAGAGGCAGGAGGTGAGAGGCTGAGGCTGATAGGTGTGGCGGACACCACCTTCGCCCGCGTGGACATGGGCGGAGCGGCGATAGATGAGTTGAAGTCGCTCGGTACCGGCTTCAAGATCCTGCGCTACACCGTCCCGGGCATAAAGGACCTGCCGGTGGCATGCAAGAGGCTCTTCGACCAAGGATGCGACATCGTCATGGCCCTAGGTATGCCCGGCCCGAAATCCATAGACAAGCAGTGCGCGCACGAGGCATCCACCGGCCTCATCAACTGCCAGCTAATGACGGGAAAGCATATAATCGAGGTCTTCGTGCACGAGGATGAGGCCAAGGATGAAAAGACCCTTGCCTGGCTCGCGGAGAGAAGGGCCAGGGAGCATGCGCGGAATGTTTATCTTTTACTGTTCAGGCCGGAGGAGCTCACCAGGAATGCGGGCAAAGGCCTGAGACAGGGTTTTGAGGACGCCGGACCGGTGAGGGAGTGAGAAGATGAGGAGATACAAGCTGGGATTTGTGGTATCGGAATTCAACTACGACATAACCTCCATGATGCTGGAGCGGGCCAAGGCGCACGCCGAGTTCCTGGAGGCGGAGGTGGCCAAGATCATCCATGTGCCAGGTGTGTTCGACATGCCCTTGGCCGTCAAGCGGTTGCTGCAAGACAAAGGCATTGACGGAGTGGTCACCTTGGGCTGCGTAATCGAAGGCGAGACGGATCATGATCAGATCGTCATGCAAAATGCCGCCAGGAAGATGGCCGACCTGTCCGTGGAGTTCGGCAAGCCGGTGGCGCTGGGCGTGTCAGGGCCGGGAATGACCAGGCTGCAAGCGCAGGAAAGGGTGGAGAACGCCAAGAACGCGGTGGAGGCCTGCGTCAAGATGCTAAAGCGCTTGGAATGAAGGGAATGAGGCTATAGCAGCATCATCCGAGCCCGCAGAAGAATAAGGAGATGCGATACACCACCGCCGCCATCATGGACGAGGAGACCTCGAACCAGGCCTTATCCTTATGCTCCAGGAATTTGAGGAAGGCCACCAGCGCGGCATTCTGGAAGATCAGCCAGGCATAGGTTGACCAGAGGAGCATGCGCTCTCTGCGCGACAGCTCCATCGCCCCCGCCAACTTTATCGTCTCGGGACTCTGCAGGCGCGTCCCTACTCCCCCCTTTTAAGAGCCTAAATATTAATAGAGACGGGACTCTGATAAAAATATTTTGAGGGGGGCGAAAGGCCTTTTCCCCTTAAATTAAGATAGATTCAGCCCTTGCCTCGCATGAAGCCCTCCAAACGGTCGAAGGCATCTTCTAGGATATCGATGGGGGGCAGGAATACAGAGCGGAAGTGCCCCGCTCCATAGGTGGGATCGAAGCCCGAGCCGTGGACGAAGAGCACGTGAGTGTTATACAGCACGTCCAGCACGAATTCCTTGTCGGAGCGCCAGCGCTTGGATGTGACCTTGGGGAAGATGTAGAAGGCCCCCTTCGGTCTGGTGGTGGAAATGCCCTCTATCTCGTTCAGCCGCTTCCAGGCATACTCTCCTCGCTCGCGCAGCTTACGCCTGGTGACCTCCAGGTGATCCTGCGGACCTTGCAGAGCCTCAATCACCGCCAATTGGCAGGGATGGTTGGCGCAGAGGCGTAGGCGCAGCTGCTTCACGAACCCCTCCCTTATCTCCGCCAGCTCGCCCCTGGGATCCCTGAACGCAGCATATCCCAATCGCCATCCTGGGAGCAGATCCACCTTGGAGAAGCCGTTGAAGAGGACCACGGGCACATCGGGAGCCAGCGAGGCGGGCGAATAGTGCTCTCCGTCGAAGGTCATGAGGTCGTAGATCTCGTCGGACATGAGGAACATGTCATGCTCGGCCACAATGTCCGTGATCTCCTTCAGCACCTGGCGCGAATAGAGCGCACCCGTAGGATTATTGGGATTGATCACCACCAGGGCCTTGGTCCTGGCCCCGACCTTAGCCCTGATGTCGTCCAGATCGGGCTGCCAATCCTGCGACTCATCGGTGCGGTACGCCACCGGCACGCCACCGAAGTATTTGATGTACTCGATGTAAGAAGGATAGGAAGGGCCAGGCACTAAGACCTCGTCACCTGGCTCTATGGAGGCCGCCAATATGTTGAGTATGCTCTCGGAGACACCGTTGGTGATGTAGATGTCGTCCGCCTCAATGTCTATCTGGTTCTTGCGGCGCTCTTTCTCTGCCAAGGCCTCCCTCAGGGCGGGGAGGCCCTCTTCCGCCGTGTATCCATTGTCGCACGCTTCCACCGCGCGGCACAGCGCTTGGCGCACATGAGGCGGCGTCTCGAAGTCCCATTTGTTGGGATCCCCGATGTTCAGCTTTACCACCTTGACGCCGCTCTTCTCCAGCTCCCTCGCAGGAACGGTCACTTCCCTAATGGCATAATCGATGTTCATGGCTCGCTTGGTGGCGCGCATGTCAATCGGACTCACGGCCCCTATCCCCATCCACATATATTTAGTTTGGACTCGGATGCGCCGCTTTTGGTCATCATTTCCTTCGACCTTTGAAGCATAGGTTTTATCTTGAGGAGCGCACTCGCATGGACCATGAGCTTGGTGAGGCTAGGGAAGCTGCACCTCCGCTGGTGCCCTGGCTGCAACCTCCCGCTGTTGGAGCTGGAAAGCTGCGGCCTCTGTGGCCATCCTACCCATGCGGTACAGATCACACCTCCAGGGGATGCCAGGCCCGCCTTCCGGCATGACCTCAAGCTGGCTCGGGAGATCCTGGATAGGCAATTCGGAAAAGGATGCGGGGAGGCGCTGCTGCCGGAGGGCAAGCTGGTGCTGTTGAACAAGACACCTGCCTTGGACCGCATGGACGAGGTCATCGTGGACGGCGAGGTGGCAGGCGCCCTGCGCTATGACCTGGGCCGGGGCTGGACCTTCGTAGCCAGGATGCATGCGGCCAGAGCCATGCAGTCATCCCTCACCAAGGGCTTCGTGATCGTTTCTGAGGAGGCCGTGCCCTTCATCCTCCAAGGCATGAATCTTCTCGTGCCTGGGGTGAAGGAAGCGCATGATTCCGTGAGAAAGGGCGATGAGGTCATAGTGCTTACCTCGGAGAAGAGGGCCATAGGTACCGGCATCGCTCGCATGTCCGCGCAAGAGATGCGCGAGCTGGACAAGGGCATGGCGGTGAAGATGCGCTGGCATTCGCCTCCACGGGAGGATTTGCCACCTTCCGTTCACAGGGAATGGAAGGACGCCGTGGCGGCCAACTCTCCCGTTCTGCGAAAGAGGGTTGAGGAAGCGGTGAGCTTCATCCTCGAAACCAAGGCAAGATTCGACCTGCCAGCAATGGTCTCATTCTCCGGCGGCAAGGACAGCTTGGCCTGCCTTCTTCTCACCCTTGACGCAGGTCTCCGCCTCCCGGTATTCTTCGTTGATACGGGATTGGAGTTCCCGGAGACGGTAGAGCATGTGCAAGAGGTGGCGAGAAGGCATGAATTACCCCTAATAATAGAATCTGCCCCTCACAATGCGTTCTTCGGCAACCTAGGGTATTTCGGCCCTCCCGGCCGGGACTTCCGTTGGTGCTGCAAGACCAACAAGCTCGGCCCCACGGTTAGAGCGATCATGAAGCACTATCCGGCCGGAGTGCTCTCCTTCATCGGTCAGAGAAGGTATGAGAGCGAGAGTAGGGCCGACAAGCCTAGGATTTGGAAGAACCCTTGGACTCCAGGGCAGATAGGCGCCTCTCCCATACAGAATTGGACCGCTTTGCACGTCTGGCTCTATCTCTTCTCCAAGGGCGAGGCGTACAATCCCTGGTACGATTGGGGCCTGGATCGTATTGGATGCTACCTCTGCCCCGCCTCCGACCTGGCAGAGCTGGAGATCATCATGGAGCGTTCCCCCAGGGCGAAGGAGTGGAAGGAGTACCTGAAGAAAAGGGCCGAGGAAGAGGGCTGGCCAGAGTCTTGGCTTGACTTCGCTTTGTGGCGCTGGCGACGCCTACCGGATTCCATGCGCAAGGAGCTTGAGGGTCAAGGGATTGATTTGAGCCGCCCTTGTAAAGCCCCTTCGAAGAGGGAAGAGCCGCTGCGCCTGTATATGCAAGAAGGCATGTCCCCTTGCATAGCTGGATACAGTGTGGAAGGGGCCTTCAACCGACCCTTGAACCTGAAAAGGGTGTCTCAGATGCTCAATCAACTGGGCCCAGTGGAGGTCGAGCTGGAAGAGGGTTGGTGTAAAGTATTGGATGTACGCATATTCGAGGAGGGGGCAATGGTAGCGAAGGGACCTTCCCCTGATCAGATAAGAAAAAACGTGGAAAGGGTGCGCCGGGCCGTGGTTAAGGCCGAGGAGTGCGTCGGCTGTGGGGTGTGCATCGCACGATGCCGTGAGGGTGCACTCGAAATGGACCGAGACAGGGTCCGCTTGGACGCTGATAAGTGCGTCCACTGCGGCCTTTGCATGGAACCCTGTCCGGCCCTCAGCTTCGGCGATACCGCCTTCGAGCTCTGACCGCTTCCCGAGAATGAACAGGGAAGGCAGTGGACGTTCCTCGCATGCCCCCTCGACCGGCGCATCGTTCTAGCTTGATTCTCAACGCACGAAGTCGATGCCGTCGTCCTCGAACCTGCCTCTGGACGAGTCGGCTGGCCCGGCTCCTATCTTCGGCGCCACAGGCTGCCCGTAGCTGGCCCCCAGCTTCTGTGGTGAACTGGCCGAGTCCTTGCCCAGGACGTATTTGGACTGCGCTCCGGTGAGTATGAGAAGCACTTTGATGGTGCCTTCTATCTCAGGATCTATGCTGCAACCCCAAATGATGCGCGCACGAGGTGCTATGGAGTTCATGACTATCTCCGAGGCCCGCTGCGCCTCGCTCACGGTCATGTCCGGACCTCCCACCACGCGGATGAGCGCGCCCTGTGCCTGCTTCAGCGATATCTCCCCAAGCAGAGGTGAGTGTAAGGCCTCCTCCACCGCGGCCTTGACACGGTCGTCCTCGTCGGAATTCGCCTCGCCAATGCCTACGAAGGCCACGCCTCCTTCGTTCATGACCGTCATGATGTCCGCATAGTCCAGGTTGACCAATCCTGGTTTGGTGATTATCTCGGTTAGGCCCTTAATGGTCTGCATAAGGACCTCATCCGCCACTTTGAAGGCGGCGTCCACTGGCAGCTTGGGCACCAGCTCCAGGAGCTTGTCGTTGGGAATGACGATGGTGGTATCGCAGATGCGCCTTAGTTTATTCAGACCGTCAAGGGCATTCTCCATGCGCACTGTACCCTCTGCTTTGAATGGCAGCGTTACCACGCCGATGGTCAAGGCGCGGATCTGCTCCTTTGAGATGCGCGCCACATAATGGGCTGAGCCTGTGCCTGTTCCTCCTCCCATGCCCGCGGTGACGAAGACGATGTTCGCGCCATTAAGGAACTCGCGTATCTCCATGTCGCTCTCCCTGGCGGCTTGCTCTCCCACCTGCGGTATGGCCCCTGCTCCCAGCCCTCGGGTAGCTGTCTTGCCTATCAGAATCTTCTTAGGCGCCCGTACTGTCAGGAGGTGCTTGGCATCGGTGTTTATAGCGCAGAGCTGCGCTCCACTTATGCCCGCATCCACGCATCGGTTTATGGTGTTGCAGCCACCCCCACCGCAGCCGATGATCTTTATGCAGACATCCAGCTGCTCGGCGATCCTCCTCAGCTCCTCATCCGCAGCACTGAGCGGCGCAGGAGAAGCTGCCTGAGCCGCTGTCCCATTCTTTTCTTGGCTCTCCTTCATATTCGCTAGAGCATTCTTTACCAACGAATTTGGCATGAGTGCATCCCTCTGCTCCATAATCTAAAGCCTTGGATATAAATATTGCTAGAACCCAGTCTAGTCCAGTCTAATTAAGGCAGCCTAAGAGAACAAGACAGGCTGAGCAAGAGAAAGAAACATGATAAGGAAAATCAGTTTGCCTCAGGTCTCATTTTACATAAAAGGCTAATCAGGTGAGGGATCTCATCGCAGGATAAGGCCATGGCACTACGTGTATCGACGGCTCTGGCTCCAGCTTCCTGAAATACTTTTGGAATATCGCCTCGGAGCTCTGCGGAATTAGATAGGAAGCCAATTTTAAGCATGAAAGCCCTATAACATAGATAGCGAAAATTGCGCTCATATCGCCTGCCCTCACCCTTTCCCGGACCTGGGACCAGTACTCCTCGAATTCGTTGTCCAAGTATCTTCGCAGCATTTTTAGGCCTTCCTCTCTCTTACCCGAGACGGCCAAAGCGGTGCCAGTCTCCAGGAAATTGCGCAACCGGGAAAGAGCGAACAAATCCCCGCTGGCGATGTTAGAATATTCCATGTCTGGCCTTCCGCGTAACGATGAACCAATGGTTTGGGCCAAGGAGCTGAGCTCCTCCTTGATGGAGATCTCTAAGGTTCGTATGTCGATAATGTCCTTGGTCTCATCGACCATCCTGGATTTGGTAGCGATTATAGCCCGCCTTAGCGGCTCCTCTATTCTATCGTCGAAGGCGCCCATCCTTGTCAGGTCAGGGGCCATTCTCAATATCTCTTTAACATAGCTCCTAAGAGTATCGGAGGCACGATGTCTCTGTTTTATGAGGTCCAGGCAAACGGCGATGTCCTGCAGTGCCTTCATGCACTCTCCATCCATGTAAGTTTCCTTTGACAGCTCCGCCAATGCCTCGATGTCGTTCGCCGGGATCTCCTTGTTCCTGGCCATTGCTATCAAAAGATACGTATGCTCATAGAAAGAAGCGTAGGTGACGGCATGAAAGCCAAATTTCTCTGCCATGAAGGCTACCGCATTCCGCCTCACATCTTGATTCGAATGCACGATGTTGTCCAGAACCGCCTTCATTCCCGAACGCTCGGCGGTGATCTTAAAGAGCATCCCACGCACGGATGAAGACACGCTCTCGCTCTCATGGTCCAAGAACTTTAGCAGAACGGCTACGGCTTCCTTTGGGTGTTCCTGCGCTAGTCGCATCAGCTTTCGCTCCATGCGCCTGCGCTCCAGCGGGAGACGAAGCGAGCGCACTAGTCCTGCCTCAAGCTTGGCTGCCCGTTGCTTAATCTCAGCAGGACTGGTCAATTTCCTCTCTCCCCCGCGCCAGAAATGTAGAGATGCAAGTTATTATTAATATTACCATGGAAGAAGCTCTCCATATAATTTTTAATTAAATAAATTTTTATTTAATGATATATAATAATGAATTTTAATTCCTTTCCCATCCTATCCAAGCATTGCCGACCTGCTGATAATGAACTCAGAGCCAATAAGAAAAAGTTTTTTATGTGCGCTACCCAATTATGCTACCCAATTATAGGCCAGAAAGCGTGGTTGTGAAATGGGAGAGCTTGCGCACATCAGGAATGTTTTAGAAGAGATAAAATCCTTGGAGCATGTCACCGGGGTATCCCTGATGTCGAGAGGTGGGCTCTTCATCCTCGGAGATACGCCTAAAGGCGTGCATCAGGAAACGTTTGCTGCCATGGCGGCCATCATGCTGGGGGCGGCTGAGACCTCCTCCGCGGAGCTTAAGGACAACCTGCGCCAGGTTCAAGTGAACATGGAGCAGAAAGATGTCATTCTGATAGGCGCAGGGACCAGATATCTCTTGGCCATCCTCACGGACGGGAAGAGCGAGAATTCACAGGTGGCGAAGAAAGCGAGCGAGATTGTGGGTAAGGTAGAGATAACGATCTGAAGCTTTGAGTTTCAGAGTCTCCTCATCCCCCTGCCGATCCATTTCGATATGGATACGCTGCCATAGCGAAGGGTTTCCTTCTTGCTCCTGCCCCTACCTTCCACTGAGGTCCTACCTTCCAGGATTGCTTGTATCATCTCCTCCCTGGTCAAACAATCATCGGGGAATATGGTCACCGCGTCCCCTATGTTCCTTGGCCGGTGGGCGTCGGAGCCAGCGGTCATGGGAAGATGGGCTCTTTGGGCCAGCTTGTAGGCCTTCTTGTTGCCATGCGAGGTGTTGCGCGCATTAATGACCTCGAGGGCATCGAATTTGTTCCTCAGAACCACTTTGCTTCCCAGCCCTGACCACATGCGATAGGGATGCGCGGCCACGGCTATCCCTCCTTTCTCATGTATTAACTCGATGGTTTCAGCCACCTCCAGACCCCGATCGATGTCCTCCTCCACGCCATACGCTATCACATGGCCCTGAGCGGTAGTCACCTCCACCGCAGGTATTATTATAAGGTCCCTGGGCGCGGAATCCAACGCCTCCAGACCTCCTTTGATAGTGTTATGGTCCACGATGGCTATCGCGCCTAGGCCTTTCCTGGCAGCAGCCTCGAATATCTCCTCCAAGCGCTGCTCGTTGTCTCCTGAATGGTGGGTGTGGATGTGTAGATCTGCCCTCATCTTACCTGGGCACCATCCTCTATCCTTCCGCCATCCACGGTGATGGCCACGCCACTCTGAGTGTAAAGCGGCAGAGCCTCTTTTGATTCTGGATCGGGAAGATACACCACCACTTTCTCCTTCCTAACCACCTTCTCAGGGAAGCTCACTTTAACCTTTCGGCCTATATCGACTTCTCCATCCCGGAACGTCCCCACCCTCATGGTTAGCTTCTGGAAATCGGCGTATGATATTTCCTTCTCCGATGGTCTCAGGCCGCTGCTCACCACTTCCCCCGGCGCGCAATTCTCCGCAGGAGTAAGGACTCGCACCTCCTTACCATCCTCCGCCGCCAAGAGCATGCCCTGTGATTCCACGCCTCTCAATTTAGCGTGCTGTAGGTTGCTTACCACTATCACCATCTTTCCTTTCAATGCATCTTGAGGATAATGCTCCTTCAATCCAGCAACCAATTGTATGCGCTTTCCTACATCCACATCTAAGACGAGCAGCTTATCCGCATTCGGATGTTGCCTGACATCCAAGACCCTACCTACCTTCAGATTGAGGGCTTCAAAGGCTTTGAACTTATCCTCTATCCTCTCCAGCTGCACTCTGGAGAAGACAGGTTTGGGCTCTAGCAATCTCTGACCCGTTGGAAGAGGCTCGTCCAGCCATGACCACCCTTGGGATGCCAGTGGAGAAGTCATGCCCAGATAGGACCATATACGCTCAGAGCTGAAGGGCAGGAAGGGATGGGTGAGCACGGCTAGGGCCTTGACGATCTCCAGATTTAGGCGCAATGCCTCTGCGCATCTCGCCCTATCCTGACGAAGCAAGGACCAAGGCGCCATACGATCGAAGAATTGATTGCCAAACTGCGCCAGATCCATAACCGCCTTGAGCGCGGGTTTGAACTGGCAGGAGGATATGGATCTCTCCACTTCATTCCGCGCTCGCCAGATCGCCTCCTCAACCGTCTTCCTCTCCTCTTCCAAGGAATGCAACGCCGGCACATGACCAAAGTTCTTCTGCGTGAAGGAGAGGACTCGATGATAGTAATTGCCCAAAGTGGCCACTAGCTCGTTATTGACCTTTGTCTCAAAGTCGTCCAAGGAGAAATCGGCGTCCCGGTTCTCAGGCATGTTGGCAGCGATGTAGTAGCGAATGGCATCGGCCTCGAATCTTTGCAAAAGGGAGGGGACATCGATTCCCACTCCCCTGCTCTTGGAGAACGCCTCACCTTTGAAAGTGAGGAACTCATTGGCTGGTACGTCATAAGGCAGGTTCAAGCCACCATACCCCATCAATATGGAAGGCCATATGATGGTGTGGAAGGGGATGTTATCCTTGCCTAAAAAGTAATAGCTGACGGCGGATGGCCCCACCCAGAAATCCTTCCATCTTTCGGGAGAGCCGACTAGTTTGGCCCATTCCTTGGAAGCTGAAAGATAGCCTATCACCGCCTCGAACCAGACATACACCACCTTGCCTTCATAACCTGGTAGCGGTACGGGAACCCCCCAATTCATATCCCTTGTTATGGCCCTATCCTTAAGTCCTGCTTCGAGCCAATTCTTGGTGAATAACTGCACGCTTGGGCGCCAATGCGACTTTTCTTGCACATAAGAGGTCAAAGGCTCTTGGAAGGCGGATAGCTTGAAGAAGAAATGCTCTGTTTCTTTAAGCTGCGGCTCACTGCCACAATTAATGCACCTAGCCTTCTCCAGCTCTCCCGCCTCGTATGTGGCTCCGCATTTTTCGCATTGGTCCCCCCTAGCCCTATCATTGGCGCATTTGCGGCATATGCCCTCCACATAGCGATCAGGCAGGAACTTCGAGCATTTAGGGCAATAATACTGAAGAGTGGTCTTCCTATAGAGATAGCCATTCTGGAGTAGACGCAAGAAAACGTCGTGCACTACCTCGAAATGGTGGGGATTATGCGTCTTGGTGAAGAGATCGAACTTAATGCCAAGACCTTCGATGGCCTTCTTGTTGATTTCATGATACCTTTCAGCCACCACTTCAGGGCTTACGCCTTCCTTCTCTGCCCGTACGGTGACCGGCGTGCCGTGCTGGTCCGAGCCTGAGACCATCAAAACCTCGTTCCCTTTTAAGCGATGGTATCTGGCGAATATGTCTGGAGGTAGAAGCGAGCCTGCCACATGACCTAAATGTATAGGACCGTTGGAATAGGGCCAAGCCGCACAAACCAGTACTTTTTTCATTCTTATCGGCATCGAATGGAGCATCTCAGATTTAAGAGTTGATAGCAGGTCTGACAGGCTGTGAATTGCATGCGATGTTCTCAACTCTCAAAGCCTATGGATGATTGATTTTTAAATTCTATATTATATATAAATATAAATTCAAGAATTCTGGTGAAGCTAACAATTTGATTCTTGGATGGATAATTAATCCATTGTTAAGCCCGTTAAATATAAGTTTAGAGAAGACGATAGAGTGGGACAGTTGGAGCCCAAAAGGCCCCATTAATGGAGGAATCGGGAATGGTAGAAGTTGAGCTGACTTTCGGCGTGCCCGAAGAGATCGTGGATGAGATAAAGAAGAAGTATGCGAATGAGACGGAGAACAACATCCGTGTGACCAAAGCGAACCCCTTGAACCCCCCATATTATGCCTGGGGAGACCCCCGCTCGAAGTATGATGTCATCAAATTCGGCGGCAAGGAATATTGGGTCTGGAAGGTCTCCAAGGGCAAAAAGATGAACTGGGTCTACGACCACGACTGAATTAAGCGTAGGATTCTCACTCCGGTCCTTCCGCCGCGAGAAGGGCCGGAGCAATGTCTTTATCACATTTTCGGTCATCTAACGTGGTCACCTTTTTATGGCACCTTCTTATTTGCCTGACCTGACATGCGAATCGCCGCCCTGTTGAAAGACCGATGTCAGCCAAAAAAGTGCAACACCGAGTGCGTAAAATACTGCCCTAAGGTGCGCACAGGCGTGAAGACCATCGTCATCGGCGAGAAAGGTAAACCGGAGATTGCTGAGCCTTTATGCGCTGGTTGCGGCATCTGCGTGCACAAATGCCCCTATGAGGCCATCAAAATAATAGGACTGCCTGATGAGTTGGAAGGAGAGATAGTACATCAATACGGCCTCAACGGCTTCCGACTCTACAGATTGCCTGTCCCTAAGACAGGGCTAGTGACTGGAATACTAGGACCTAATGGCATAGGCAAGTCCACCGCCCTGCGTTTAATGTCAGGTGTAGAAATCCCTAATCTCGGAAGGTACGAGAACCCTCCCACCAAGGAAGAGGTCCTGCAGCATTATGCTGGGAGCGAGCTCAGGGATTATCTTGCTAAGGTGTATCGAGGAGAGATGCGCACAGCTCTGAAGCCACAATACGTGGATAAGCTTCCTAGTGTGCATAAGGGTGTGGTCCGTGACCTCCTGGAGAAGGTAGCCGAGAGGATATCCCTCGAAGAAGCCGTGGAGCTCTTGGATCTAAGGCAGGTCATAGATAGACCGCTGGATTCTCTATCAGGAGGTGAGCTTCAGCGTGTGGCTATTGCGGCCACGATCCTCAAGGACAGTGATGTTTACTTCTTTGATGAGCCTTCTTCCTATCTGGATATCTATCAGAGGATAAAAGTGGCTAAGACCATACAGGAGCTGAGCCAGGGCAAGCAAGTGGTGGTAATCGAGCATGATTTGGCGATACTCGACTTCCTGGCAGACAACGTATATCTGGTCTATGGCTCGGAGGGGGCTTATGGTGTTTTCGCCCAGCCTCGCCAGGTGCGCGTCGCCATTAACTCCTATCTGGAAGGCTATCTGAAAGAGGAGAACATACGCTTCCGTGACTATCCCATCCTCTTCGAGGACCGTCCTCCTCGCGACTCTTGGCAGACCGTTCCCCTTCTTGATTACGATGAAATACGATGCGATTATCCCAACTTCCAACTCGAGGTGGAGGCGGGCACTATCAAGGTTGGAGAGTCGGTGGGTGTGGTAGGACCTAACGCCATAGGAAAGACTACTTTCGTGAAGGTATTAGCTGGCGTACAGCAGCCTACTTCCGGCAGCATACGCAATAGTGTGAAGGTAAGCTATAAGCCCCAATACATAAACCCCGATTTCGAAGGTACGGTCATGGAGATGTTCTTGACCAGTGTGAAGGATTTCTTTCAATCAGGATTCTTCGAGTCAGAGATAGCTCACCCACTGAGATTGAAGACTCTATATGAAAAACAGGTGAAGAACCTTTCAGGCGGGGAGCTGCAGCGCGCTGCCATAGCTCTATGCCTGTCTCGGGATGCGGACTTGTATCTTCTCGATGAGCCCTCCGCCTACCTGGACTCCAATCAGCGGATGGAGGCAGCGAAGACCATCCGCAGGGTGATGGAGAAAAGAGGACGGTCGGCTTTGGTGGTGGACCATGATATCTATTTCTTGGACATGGTCTCGGATTCCATCATGGTGTTCTCAGGCATTCCGGGGAAAGAAGGCAAGGGCGGGGGGCCCTACGAGATGCGTCAGGGAATGAATCGATTCTTGAAGATGGTGGATGTCACTTTCCGCCGGGACAACGATACCAGGCGCCCCAGGATCAACAAGCCTGGATCCAGACTGGACCAAGAGCAGAAATCAAAAGGCGAATACTATTATGCGTGATCATTGATCTTTAAAAGACTTCAGGGCGACCGATCAGGACTCCGTGCTTTCGTCAGCTTTTTTTCTGGTAAGATAAAGGTAGAGGACTACCAGGATCGCAGCAATTGCCAGTATTGCGAGATCCCAGCCATCCAAGACCTTCCATAATTCTATATAATATTCTCCTAACAGATAGCCAGCAGTTGAAAGCACTGAATTCCATACCAAGGCTCCGAAAAAGGTGAAAATCACGAAACGCTTGAGTTCCATCTTGAATATCCCCGCGGGAAAGGATATTATCGATCTTATCCCTGGTGCGGCATGGCCTAGAAGGATACCCAGGCTACCCCATCTTTGAAACCAATCCTCTGCTTTTTTTACCTTCCTTCCATCAAGGAAGATATATCGCCCATATCGTTCCACTAACGGTCTTCCCAAGGCCCTAGCTATTCCATAGGCCACAGACGAGCCGCACATGGCACCGAGCGAACCCACTAGAATAACCATGGGGAGTGAGAAACGGCCAGTAGAGGCAAGATATCCTCCCAAGGGCATTATCAGCTCGCTGGGGATGGGGGTCAGGATTCCCTCTATGAACATGGCGAGGAATAATCCAGGATAGCCAGCGGTAGAGATAAGCTCAATGACGTATTGATTTATTGCGTCCATCAGCCCCATGCGCTTGAAACCTTCCCTCGCCGCCTGAATAGTCTGCTTCATCCTCTAAGGGTTACTTATCGCTTCGCTTCCTGGAGTCACGATATCTCAGGCGAAAAATTAGGCGAGAGGTTAAACCACGACCCCCCGTCGAGCTCCGAATGCTTTTTATCGCATCTCTCTATTGCAGTTTCTGGATGGTGAGCAGGGCCGATATCCATGTTCATTCTAAATACTCAGGCCTCGCCCGCCTCGCCTTCCTCCGGTTCCCAGAATCCGTGGTGGAGCCGGAGGATATCGTGAGGAAAGCGGCTGCAATTGGCCTTGATACAGTGTGCATTACCGATCATAATACGATAAGAGGAGCTTTGCTAGCTCAGAAATATGCGAAACATCATGAGAGCGTGAGCGTGGTGGTGGGAGAAGAAGTCAGCGCCAGGGAGGGAGAGATTATAGGACTCTTTCTGACGCAAGAAATACCCAAAGGACTGCCCGCCGCGGAGACCATAGATCTTATTCGCGAGCAAGGAGGATTGGTGGTCGCACCCCATCCCTTCAGCAATCACGTGCCTGCACTTGGCTATATGGTGGATAGACTTCCCATCGACGCCTTAGAGGTGTTCAACGCCGGCCATGTGGACGGATTCGCGAACCACCGTGCTCTGGAGCATTCGCAGAGAGGAGATTGGGCACGATTGGGAGGGAGCGACTCGCACACCTTGGATACCATAGGCTGTGGTTACACTGAGTTCGATGGCCAGGGTGCAGAGGACTTCTTCAGGGCGGTCCGAACACGGACCACCAGAGCCTTTGGACAGCGGCAACCCGTCCTCATGGGAGTGAAATGGACCATGGAAGTGGTACTGGAATCAGATCTGCAGATCTTGAAGTCGATGCTGCAACGAAGCTATGAGGCTAAACCCGAGGATGTGGTCCGTACCAAGGTAAAATCATTACCAAGCCATAAGAAGTTGGCCGCTCTTTTTGCTTCATTCTTCTTCTTCCTTCCCCCTGTCCCGTATCTGGCGGTGCTAACGGGCGAATGGAAGATGCGAGAACTGAACGCCAAGCCTATCCATGATCATAATGGCGAGAGACCAGGACTGTTATGATCAATGCTGGTGGTGATGCTCAGGGTCGGAGAGGTTGGCGAAAGCGTTCACCATCACTTCGCTCAGGGCCGGATGTATAGTTTGGCTCCGGGCAATGGGGTTAAAAGTCCCGTCCCCTGCGTTCATAAGGTATACGATTGGCTGGACCAAGAGGGAGGCATGAGGGCCGACCGCATGAGCTCCCAATATGCGCATGCTCTCCGCGTCGACTATCACCTTGCAAAGTCCATCCTCCTCAGCCATAGCATAGCCTTTGGCCGTATCGATATATCTTGAATACCCCACAAAATATCGGATGCCGCGCGATCTGGCCTCGGCCTCCGTCATGCCAACGGAGCCCACCTCAGGATATGCGAAAACCGCATGTGGCACAGCATGCTCTTCCAATCTTATCTTCCTTTTACCGAAGGCATTGAACCAAACGATATCGCTATGATAGTTGGCGGTATGCCTGAACATCGTCCTGCCTATCACATCTCCCAGTGCCCACACTCCCGGGGCACTGGTCTCCAAGTACTCATTCACGATGACGTATCCCTTTTGATCCACATTCACGCCACCTTTTTCTACCTCCAATAGATCGGCGTTAGAGCGAACCCCCGTTGTCACCAATATCTCATCCACTTCCGTCTCGAATATTTCACCAGATGCCCGGTCCCTATACCTTAATGTCTTTCCCTTTTCAGAGCTTTTTACTTCAAGTAATTCCTGATTGACACGCACATGGCAAATTTCCGACATCTTTTTGAACACCACAGCGCTGATCTCTGGTTCCTCCCTAGGCAGCAAGGCAGGGTTACGGCCAATGATGGTAACCTCAGAGCCAAAGGCGGAGAAGAAATGCCCGAATTCACAGGCTTTGTAGCCTCCTCCCAGAATCGCCATGCGCGGAGGAATTCGGTGCAAATGGAACACGGTCTCTGAGGTAAAATATCCAGCCTCTTTCAGTCCCTTCAACTCCGGCACAGCAGTGCGCACCCCACAAGCAATGACCACCTTGGGAGCCCTAATCAACTCCTCGCCGACCTTCAAGGTGCGGTCGCCCACAAAACGACCTTTTATCTGGTAGAGATCTAATCCCTCATCGGCTTTTATTCCATTCTCTATCTCCTGTCGGTCTCTATTGACCAAAGCCCACATTCGATCTCTAACCATCTGAAAGTCCATATACTCCACTTTGCCGCCCACACCTATCCTTACTCCATCCTCAATGCAACGAGCTAGATTGGCTGGCTCTATGAGAATCTTGCTCGGTATGCAGCCCCGATTGAGGCATGTGCCCCCCAGAGGTCCGTCCTCCACCAAAGCCACTCTAAGATTCTGTGCCCTGGCGCGCGATGCGACGTTCAGGCCTGCGCCGCTTCCGATAACTATGAGGTCATATTCTTTCATCCAGCTCTCCTTGACTACATATGTTTGCTTGTGGAGATAAAGTGTTTGTGATTTCCCTTGTTCACTCGAAGTTATAAATTATACATTTCCTCCCACAGGACTGCGCCCTATTCTTGGAAAGCATGCCCGCCTCCATCCAGGCCGCATCCATCACTCCCGCAGGAACTAGGCAGTTGGCGCTCATGCTCACATTTTTGAAAACCTCCCATACCTTACTGGACTTCTTGTCTGATAGATCAGTGATGCTGAGCTTTCCCAACTTATCTATGAACTCTCGCACGTTCTTACAATCTGTTTGCGCCCTGACTTCGAATTCCATCTCTGGAGTCATCTCAACCTCGATTATGTGCTGCTTTCCACATACCGTCATGTCCACTTTCACTCTGGAGGTCATGATACTCTGGGATTAATCTGATTCCTGGTATTTACCAGCTTGCCATAATCCAATGAGTGATATCTGAAATGTCTCGACCGTGAGAAACTCGACTCCAGAACTCTCACATAGAAGTTGAGGTGAATCCTAAATTATGACCAAATGCCCACCTCATAACATATTTGATTCCGATGATACTCATATTGATTCCATTAGACATTTTATTAATATAATGATTGTAATGTGTTCATTTGTCTTAATAGAAAGATTTTTATTATCATTTTATCTACACTTTGTACGGAATATCATACAAATGTAGTGTGATATTCCCAAAATATGAGGAAGGGGTGATCGATGCCCCCTACGAAATCTCCCCTTCCTCCTCTTCAATAAAAAACACAAAGAGGTGCAAATTTGGCAGTAGATGCGGGAAACACGGCTTGGGTATTGATCTCCGCCGCATTGGTGTTCATCATGACGCCAGCGGTAGGGTTCTTCTACGGAGGCATGCTGGGCAAGAAGAATGTCCTATCCATATTGGGTCAGAGCTTGATAGTGGTGGGCATGGTGACCCTGATCTGGGTGACGATTGGATTCACACTGGCCTTCGGAGGCAATGGCCAAGATTTCATCGGAAGCCTGGATTGGGTGATGCTGGATAAGGTCGGCATCGATCCACTACCTCCGTATGATGGGACGAGCATTCCTGGCATATTATTCATGATGTTCCAAGGAATGTTCGCCATAATCACCGTGGCGCTTATACTTGGAGGCATCGCAGAACGGATGAAACTGAAGGCAGTGGTCATACTTCTCTTCCTCTGGACCTTATTGGTGTACATACCGGTAGCGCATTGGGTATGGGGAGGAGGGTGGATAGCTCAGTTAGGATCATTGGATTTCGCAGGCGGCACGGTGGTACACATCACCGCAGGTGTCTCTGTACTTGCCGCGGTAATGGTATTGGGCAAGAGGAATTCTTTGATGCAAGGAGGCGCAGAGATGCCGCACAACATACCTTTCGTGGTACTGGGCGGAGCACTTCTCTGGATAGGCTGGTTCGGCTTCAACGGTGGGAGCGCTCTAGCTGCTGATGGCATCGCTGCAAACGCCTTCGTGGTGACGATGATAGCAGCGGCCACCGCCACAGTCACTTGGGGACTGGTTAGCTGGCTGCACTTGGGACGACCTGGTGTTCTGGGCATGATATCGGGAGCCATCGCAGGCCTTGTGGCCATCACCCCTGCATGTGGATATGTGAACGCGACAGGAGCCATAGTCATAGGGATAGGCGCCGGTGTTTTCTGCTATGGTGGGATATTGCTAAAGAAGCGCTTCGATTACGACGACGCCCTGGATGTCTTCGGTGTCCACGGCATAGGTGGAACATGGGGTGCAGTGGCTACAGGTCTTTTCGCCACAGGCACCTTTGCATCCGGAACCAAGGGACTGTTTTACGGAGGTGGCTTTGATCTACTTAGCGCCCAGGTAATCGCAGTGGTGGCGGTCTACGCCTTCGCCTTTGTAGTCACATTCGTAATAATGAAAGTGATGAGCAAGGTCATGACCATCCGCATGAGCAAGGAGGAGGAGCGCATCGGTGCTGATATCATCCAGCATGGTGAGAACGCTTATTCATGAGGTGCATACCATGATGAAGATTGAGGCGATAATCCGACCAGAGCGCTTGAATGCCACCAAGCAAGCCTTGGATGAAATCGGTGTCCGAGGGATGACCGTGACAGAAGTTCGAGGCCGAGGCGAGCAGATGGGGCTGGAGTTCACGCATCGCGCAGGAAAGTTCCGTGTCGATCTCCTTCCCAAGGTCAAGATAGAGATAGTATTGGAAGATGAGATGGTAGATCGGGCGGTCCGAACTATTTGCGCATCGGCTCGAACGGGAGAGGTGGGAGATGGGAAAATCTTCCTCGTACCCGTGCAAAAGGTGATAAAAGTTCGGACGGGAGAGGCTGAGGGATAAGGATGAACTGCTTCTGAAAAGAGTTCCTCTCCACGTCCAAACCCTTTAAATTTTTATTCAAAAAATTGCAACTCATGCCAGCACATTGGCCTTCTCCATCAACGACTCCAAGTGTGCCGAGCTCGCTTCTGGCTTCAAGCTCTGAGTCCTCACGAACTCTTGCAGCTTCTTAATGGCACCTCCATTATCAATTATGTCTTGTGCCTTCTCGTATCCTTCCTCCAAGCTATTCGATTTGCCCATGAGGTAGAGAATCGGTGCAGCATTTAGGCACACTATATCCCTCCGAGCTCCCCTCTCCTCTCCACCTAATATGCGAAGGAAATGTAGGGCCTCCTCATCCCTGTTGAATGAGCAGATGAGCTCTCTCTCCTCCGCCTCCTTGATCCCGAACTGCTCTGGCTGGAGATAATAAGTCTCGATATCGCCGCTCGAGTCGAGCTCTGCTACCAGAGTCTTTCCGATGGAGGATATCTCGTCCATGCCCTTCGTCCCATCCTTGTTCAGACCGTGCACCAGGATGGCTCCCTTGTAGCCGATCTCACGCATGGCCTCGGCCACAGGGAGGACGAGCTCAGCGGAGTAGACGCCTCTGACACCATACCTAGGGCAAGCGGGATTAGCCAAAGAGCCAGCCATATTGAGGATGGTGCCGAATCGAATCTGGCTCAAGATGCGGAATAGTGCAGTCGGGTGGACTTTGGGGCTCATGCCGTTGAAAATGCCTATGCCGCAGCTCTCTATGCTCCTTTTTACCACGTTCGTGTCGCACTCCACATCCACACCCAGCGCTTCCAGGATGTCCACTACCCCACACTTCGAGGTTATAGCGCGAGCTCCATGCTTGGCGAGGAAGATGCCGTCCGCGGCAGCTATAAGAGAAGCTGCAGTGGAGATGTTAAATGTCTTAATGGTGTCCATTCCTGTCCCACAATTGTCCACCAGGGGCTGGTCCACCTCAGGAGTGACTTTCACGGTATCGAACTCGTAGATCGCCTGCCAAGCGGCAGCCAGCTCACAGGGGGTTGGTTTCTTGGCAGTTATCGCTGCCAAAAATGCCCCTTGTTGTAGAGCTGGTTGCTCGTCCAGCAGAACTTCTTTGAACATCTCATAGGTCTCCGACCTAGATAAGTTCTTACCTTTCAGCAATGCATCCACCTTTAGACCGAAAGACTTCAGCTTATCTTCCATTACCTCACCTCTCAAAAATTCGTCACCGTGACTTTCATGCCCTTCCTGGAGGCCGTTACCTCTAGCCCTTCGATGATGCTCTCCAATCTGATCCTGGCCGTCAAAAGCCACTCTACCTCTAGGTCTCCCCTTGCCAACATCCCTAGGGCTTCGCGGCAGTCCTGACTTCTACATCCATAGGAGCCTAGGATGATTTTTTCCGCGTAATGAAGGCGATTCAGATCCAGAGAGGCAAGGGAGCTTGCCTTGGGGAGCCCTGAGAAAACGCAAATCCTACCTCGAGGAGCGAGTAAATCGATAAGATGAGAGTCGATCGCGACGTCAGATGTGGCCATGATTATGGCATCTACGCCCCTTCCTTGTGTTTCAGAGATTATCACGGATTCCCAATCCTCCTCTGAGGCCAGGATCAAGTCCGCTTTGGTGGCAGGAAGCTTTCTTCTCCTTTGCTCTTCCTTCTCGATGATGATCACCTTCTCTGCTTCCCGATGACGTGCTAGCATGGCATGCAGGGCGCCGAGAGGACCTCCGCCGATGATGAGAACCTCATCCCCTTCCCCCAGATTCAAAGAGTGCTGTGCATTTACACAGCAGGCCAAAGGCTCAGCCAGCGAGGCGGTTTCAGATGCCATGGAAGATGGGACCAGGTTCACTCCCCCTCTCGCCACGCATCCCTCAGGCACGGCCATGAATTCGGCGAAGCCACCGTCTAAGCTGAAGCCTAGAATCCTCACCTGGGGGCAAAGGTTATCCAGCCCTTTGCCGCAACAACGGCATTGGCCACAAGCGTCGCCCGGCCAGATCTGAACCCTTTCACCTATGCTCCATTCTCCTTCAGATCTATCCTCCACGATCCTACCCACCACCTCGTGTCCTAGGATGCGAGGATATCTCAGATCCCTATGCCCTTGGCGGAACATCTTGAGGTCGGAGGCGCATATGGAGCAGGTCTCGACCTTGAGCAGCAGCCCTTTGTCAGGGCAGGGAGGCTCAGGCACCTCGGTAACTTCCATTTCTCCCGGCCTTCTCAACAGAGCTGCTCTCAAAGCATCACCGAAGTTGAGTTGGATTATACATCCAAATATATAATAAATATCATCAGCCAGATAGAAAAATGTTGTATGATTGGAATCGCATATTCCGTATTTGCCTAAAGGCTGATTCTATTCACAAGACAAAATGAACTCGAGAAGAAGATGACCTTCGTCATCGAAGAACTTGAGTTTTTCGCCTTCTATCTCATAGCTCGCTGATGATTGGAGGCGGCTGAGATAATCCGATTCTTGAGCCATGAGCCCTGGTGGGTCGTCGCAGTACATCAAAGTTGTTCCTATTGGCCCGATCGCCAGGATATGCCCAGAGCTCTCAAAGCTTGCAATGAAACGGTTGCACCCACCACTCCCAGCCAGCCTTCCCTCGGGAAGGAATACAAGATCAGCCTCACTCCCTTGGATAATGGATCTCATGCTCTCGCTCTTATCCCTATACCTAATCAGCTTCCATTTTTTCAGAGGCCCCAACTTAGGATCCATAACCCAACTCCTGCCATATCATATTGCACAGCTTCAGAGAGGAATAGGCGAATATGCAGGCCGTGCTCTTGCCATATTCGAGCCCCTCTAATTCCCTTACCCCAAACGCTGAGTGCATAACGCCCCCTTGCCCTCGTCTTCTCAAAGGCATGTCGCATAGAAGCGATTGAAATCATTCAGGTTTCAGGTACTAATCCTTTTTGAAACTTCCTGATGAGAGGAAGCGATGATATCTTGAACAAGAAAAAGGAAACAAGTGCTCGGCGCAGCCATGCCTTTCTTCAAGGCTGTGGTCCCCTAAAGCTCATGCTCCAGTGATGAAGTATGATTGGAGCGGGCAGGCGGGGATTCGAACCCCGGACCTGCAGCTTAGGAGGCTGCTGCCATATCCAGTCTAGGCCACCTGCCCTAATGGAGTTAGATTCAAGAGATGCTGGCTTCTCACTGCGGGAGTTCCTCAGGCTCTCGCTCCTCAGCCTTCACCTCTGCCTCGGTGCCCTGCTCCTTCTTCTCCTCCGCCTTCTTCTCCTCATCCGCTTTAATATATTCCTCTACGAAGCGTATGACACGGGCCTTCAGTCCTTCACGCAAGTCCGCCACGACTTTGTATTTAGCTATCATCCACTTCTGATCGTACTTGCACACATCAGGAAGCACTATAGTGTAGGTGTCGCCCTCGATGCTGACAGAGAAATTATCCTTAGTACCATAATCCATCTCGATGATTGCCAAGGCCTTCTCTGCTGGATCATCTATCCTAGCTACGACCTTGAACTTATATTTCAAAGTGCGTCCTGCATAGCGGCGATTGAAATCCACCCGCACCATGCGCGGGGTGACAGCAATGACGATGCCCAAGCGATTCTTTATATTCACTTCCATGCCGATCCGAGGTTCGATGTCCTGCTTGAGGAAATCTCTGAGAGGTATGTTCTCCACCAGCTTAGGGTCCCGCGCCCCAGCTGCCTTCTCTGGAGGTATGACAACCTCGCGCTCCTCTCCTACCGAAGCTCCTATGACGGCCTCCTCCAGACCCTCGAAGACCCTGCCTGAGCCAACCAGTAAAGGTATGGGTCCATAGGGCACCTTCTCATTGAAGATGCCACCTTGCTTCGCTACCTCCATGATGGTGGTGTCGAAAAGCTCATTCGAATCAGCGAGATAACCGCTGTACTCCAGACGGATTACGTCGCCCTTCTTGATCTTGACCTCCTCAGCAGACATCAGATTCACCAGTTCAGCATTTAGGATGAATGCTCGTCATCGATTCGCTATTCTTATAGTTTTCTACAACGGAGCGCTTGCTGACCCCTTAAATCTGGGTCAGGGATTCCACCGTTCCTCTATCCAACGCCTTCACCAGTTCCACGGAGAGACGAAGTGTGCTCTCCAGGTCTGCCGTGTCTATCATTGCCACATGAGAATGGATGTGCCTGGTGGGCACTCCTATCACGATGCAGGGCACACCCGCGTTGGCCACATGTATGGAGGCGCCATCCGTGCCTCCCCCTGCCATGGTGGAGAGCTGATGAGGTATGTTCTTCTCTTCGCATATACCAATCACCAAATCCTTCAAGGCCTGATTGGGTATCATGCTGGCATCAAATACCGTGATGGATACTCCCTCTCCCATGCGGCTTGGCGCCTGATGAGGCTCGATGCCGGGCACATCTCCCGATATGTCCACATCCAAAATGATGGCTACGTCCGGCTTGGTCTGGACGGCAGCAGTTTTGGCCCCTCTCGATCCCACTTCCTCCTGCACCGTGGCCGCGCCTATCACCTTATTGGGATGTCCTATATTCTCCTTGCGCAAGGTCTTTATCAGCTCTGTGGCGAGGAAAGCGGAAATGCGATTGTCGAAGGCCTTACCGCAAATCAGCTTCCTCTTACCCACCTCCTTACCTTCCTTGAAAGCCTTCTTTTCGATAACATAGAATTTTGAGTCCGGTACCACTGCATCCCCGACTCTTATGCCCATGGCCTTGACCTCCTCCCGGTTGCAGGCCCCCACATCGATGAACATCTTGTCTTTGGTAACCACCTTCTTCCTCTCTTCCGCGTCCATGACATGAGGAGGTTTGCAGGCTATCACTCCCGGGACCAGGCCTCCTTTGGTCATTATCGACACCCTTTGGCCTAAAAGCACCTGATCGAACCAGCCACCTAACTGATTGAAGGTTAGGTATCCCTGCTGATTGATGCTGGTTATGATGAAACCGATCTCATCCACGTGCCCAGGGACGAGGACCACAGGGCTATCGCTGCTTCCCATCTTTTCAAAAAAAAGGTTCCCCATCCTATCCCAGTAGACGGAGTCGGCATATTCCTTGACGTATTCCTTAATCAAACGCAGCGGGGCCTTCTCGAAACCAGATGGCCCCGGGCTGTTGCATAGTTCTTCTAAGAACCTCATCGATTTATCTTCCATCTATTTCACCTCTGCCTTCCTTGGAACGATGCTTGCGCGGTGGCGGTGCAAATGCTATGATCGTTTTTTTTTCAGCATTACAATCTCACCACGAATCTGCACGGCCCTCCATCACAAATAGCGGAGGTCACCAGGATTATGTCAACTTTCCTCCCTAGCACAGTCTCGAAGAGCTCTTTGTTGAACCCCACGCCGCACATGCAATACGTATGGTTGGGGAACCTCTTCTGGCTCTCACGCACCTGGCCGCATCTGCAAGAGGGGTACTCTATGATAATGGCCCCTTGCTCCGTGATGCGATAGTGAGCCTTCCCCCCTTCAAGGTCGTTCAGCTTGTCCAAGAATTCCTCTAAGCTGCTGGACTCATGGAACAGCGCCTTGCGCACCTTCTGATGCGTTGGCCCGAAGCATTGCCGCCCGCATCTCTCCATGATGCGGACCCTCGACTCTTCATCAAAGGCTCGTTCCAAGCGCTCCATGGTCAAGAGGGTGAGCTCTGCCCTCTCCTCACCTTTCTTGGCCTCCTCATAGGTTTCCGCTGGCAGCATAACGCGCCTGGCATCGTCAACCCCTGACTCCCTCACGATGGACTTAGTTATCCTTCCCATCCTTCCTTTGGCAGGGGGCTCTCTGTCTCCCTTCATCCGTGCATCCCAAAGCGGCAAGAAGTTACACGACCAAATAAGTTCTCTTTTACTAGCATATTGCACTCATGCGCATCAGGCACAGCAAAAAGGCTTAATCCTGCTTGTGATTACCGTGGGGTTAGGCCACCATAGCTTAGCCTGGTTGAGCGGCTGACTTGTAATCAGCAGGCCGGGAGTTCGAATCTCCCTGGTGGCTCCATATTCTTTCCAGAATTGTGGTCAATTAGATCGCGCGGCTCAAGTATGCGATGACAAGCTAGTGATGCCATGGCTAAGCGCTGCCACCGTAGGGGTCTCGTTCGCTTGCCTCTCACCAGGATGTTGAGCTCAAAGGTATCATCCTAACCAGACAGTGTCATCAGGAACGTAGCCGACCTTGAGCACCAGAATATTGAACGCTCGTCGGATTACTGGATTGCCATGTACATCCCCCGGCTCGCATATCAGAATCTCTCCAGGCCGAAGCGCCACATCTTGACCTTGGATGGAGAACTCCGCCTCATCCAGGGGTATGAAGACCTCCTTGGTGAACTTATGATAGTGCATCGGAACGCTGACTCCTGGCCTGAAGGAGACCTCCTGGATGAATGAACCTTCTATCCCTAGATCGAGCTCGGGAACCACTATGCGCTTGCGATACCCTTTCCCTTCCTCCCAATCGGCGTGCGAGGGTCTAATTATTTTCAAGTGCCGCCCTCCTTATCTCGAATCCTTCGTAACCTCCTTGATGGCGCTCTCCAGCACCTCCAAGCCTGCATCTAGCTGCTCCATTTCGATGTTGAGGGGAGGGATGTAGCGCAGGCCAGACCTACCACATCCAATCACTATGAGCCCGCGCTTGAAACACAGCTCGGCGATGCGGTCCCTCTCCTTACACGCTCGCTCCTTGGTCCTTCTGTCCTTCACGAACTCAGTGGCCTGCATGAGGCCTAAACCTCTGACATCGCCTATCAACTCGTACTTCTGCTGGAGCTCTTCCAACCTCTTCCTGAGATGAATCCCTTTTTTTCTAGCTGCAGCGATGAGCTCTTCCTTCTCCAGCGTGTCCAATGTGGCAAGGGCCGAAGCGCAAGCTATGGCATTGCCCCCAAAGGTATTGGAGTGCGCCCCCATCTTCCCCCAATCCAGCTTCTTGGGGAATATCGTGGCCCCGATAGGTATGCCCGAACCTAAGGCCTTAGCACTGCACATTACATCCGGCACCACCTCGTGATGCTCCATAGCCCACATCCTACCCGTGCGGCCTATGCCAGCCTGCACCTCGTCATCCACTAGCAGTATGTCATAGGCTCGGCAAGTGCGATGCATTATCTGGACGAATTCCTTGGGAGGCACGATGTAGCCCCCCTCGCCTTGGATGGGCTCAATGAACATCGCCGCCACCTCGTCAGGCGGTAGATAGGTATCGAAATGAACCTCTTCCAGAATCCTAGCGCACCAGATATCGCAGGTAGGGTACTCCAGCCGATAAGGGCAGCGATAGCAATAGGCGAAAGGGATATGGACCACGCCTGGCATTGTGGGGAAATACCTCTCCTGCTGTACCCTTTTGCTCGCTGTCAGGGAGAGCGAGCCCATGGTGCGACCATGGAATCCTCCGATAAAAGAAATCATCATCTTCCGCCCGGTGGACCAACGCGCGAGCTTTATCGCAGCCTCTATGCACTCTGTTCCAGAGTTGCTGAAGAACACTCTCTTATCGCCAGGCATGAGGGCAAGGCCGCATAGCTTCTCGGCCAACCTAGACTGGACCTCATAATAGTAATCGGTTCCGGCGAAATGAGCGAACTTGGCCGCCTGCTCCTGAATGGCAGCGGTGACAGCGGGATGAGCGTGTCCAAGGTTGAGCACTGCTACCCCGCTGGCGAAATCCAGATAGGTATTGCCATCCACGTCCCTCACCACAGCTCCCCTTCCCGACTCGATGGCCAAGGGCGAGGTCTTGGTGGAGGTGGCGAGGTATTTGGTGTCCTTCTCGATTATGCCTAAGGCCTTAGGGCCAGGGGGCTCAACTACGATATGCGGCGCCTTTTCCATGGCAATCCCTTCTAGGCATTATCATGCTTTGCAGAATATAATACCACTTCGGGCATCATCATTATCAAGGCTATCCTTTTCATATCCCAGATCATCTACATTCAAAAAGGGCGCGAATGCGTGAATGAATCACATCATATCCAGGAAATGGCATCAATCCTCGACTGTTTCCTCTACTTGCTCCGCGTTCTCGATGACCTTGGTCAATATGGAATAGGCGTATATCATATCCGCCTCGTTCACTATGAAAATGCTATCAGTATAGCAGGATACGGTCTCCACCACATTCACGTTGTTCTCTGCCAGGTTAGAGGCTAGAAAGGCGAATACTCCGGAGGTCTCGACTATGCGCTCGGGGGATTTGACAGTTATCTCCACCAGATCCTGCCGCACCTTGAGGATGTTCTCCCTCCCCACGGCGTTCACCACCTCATTCTTCAGCTTCTCATCCGCGATCACGGTGATGGCCTGCGCACCCTGGATAACTTGCATTATGCCCTTCTCATTTATGAGTCTCTTGAAGACCTCCTCCAGGCGCTGCAGTACAGTCCAATCGTTCTTGGCCGTCACGATGCATATCTTGGTCTTGACCTCCAGCCTGGAGTTGGCCAAAATGCGCAGGATCTCGCGCTCGTGATCATGCTTGGCCAATTTCACCGCGTAGCGCCGGCAGGCGATCATCACGGCCTCCTCGTTTTTGATGCCCAGTTCTTTCATTATGAGCCGGGCCAGAGAGGAATAGTTTATCAGGTCCTTGGAGATGCAGTCTTTGATGCTGGGATGGGCATCTATATAGAAGCGTGTGCGCTCGGCGATGCTCTCCTTCTGAGACTGCTCCTTCATGGGTGGGGAAAGTAAAGGTGAACAGTATTAAAGGGTTTTCTTCCTAAGCTCTTGTCTATGAAGGCCTGGTGAGGAAGCAGCGTAGGCTCTCGTTCAAAGCATTCATCGAATGCTCGCTGATGATTAAGGGAGGTACAAGGCGCACCGTGTTTCCTCCCGCCACGTTAACCAGCTGCTTCCTGCGGAAGGCGAACTCCTTGAATTCCTTCGCCCTCTCGCCCTCCATCTCCACCCCTATCATCAAGCCCTTTCCCCGTACTTCCTTCACCATAGGGCTGTCCTGGGATAATGTTCGCAGGCGTTGGATCCATTCCTCCCCTTTCTGTGCCGCTCTCTCCGCCAGTTTCTCCTTCTTCATGGTGTTGATCACTGCGGTGGCCACGGCGCAGCCCAAAGGATTTCCCCCAAAGGTCGTGCCGTGAGAGCCTGGCGTGAAGGCCTTC
Organism: Methanomassiliicoccales archaeon; assembly: GCA_038740345.1. Classification (NCBI taxonomy): domain Archaea; kingdom Methanobacteriati; phylum Thermoplasmatota; class Thermoplasmata; order Methanomassiliicoccales; species Methanomassiliicoccales archaeon. The sequence goes on along the minus strand of JAVYMA010000004.1, from coordinate 35,957 downwards.
GCTATCTCCATGGAAGAGACTATGGCCCCTATGGGATATCCTCCTCCCAGGGCCTTGGCGAGAGTCATGATATCTGGAACTATGCCAAAATGCTCGAATCCGAACCAACGACCAGTGCGACAGAGGCCTGTTTGCACCTCATCCATTATTAGCAGAGCGCCTTTATCGCTGCATATGTCCCTCGCAGCGCGCACGAACTCTCGACTTGGTATCCTTACCCCTCCCTCGCCCTGAATGGGCTCCAGGATGAGCGCTGCGGTGTCCCCCGTTACAGCGGACTTCAAGCCTTCCACGCTTCCATATTCAACGAAGTCGAAGGCTTTGGACAGCAGGGGCTCGAATCCCGATTGGTATTTCTTCTGCCCCGTGGCGGAGAGGGCTATCGCCGTGCGGCCGTGAAAAGAGTTCAGTGTGGCCACGAAGCGCGAACGCCCCGTGCTCTTACATGCCAGCTTCAACGCTCCTTCATTGGCCTCGGCTCCGCTGTTGACAAAGAGCGATACCGCTAGTGGCCAGGGAGCAATGGAGGCTATCGCCTCTCCCAATTCGGCTTGCTCCTTCGTATAATACAAATTGGAGACGTGAATTAGTCTACGCGCCTGCCTTTCGATGGCCTCTACTATGGCTGGGTGGTTGTGCCCAAGGGCGTTAACCGCTATGCCTGCCACGAAGTCAATATAGCGGCAGTTGCCGATGTCGAAAAGATACTCCCCCTCTCCCCTATCGAAACACACCTCTTCCCTTCCATAGTTCTGGAAGAGATAGGCCTTATAAAGCTGCTTGATGTCCTCAAGCCCCAATCGTTCCATTTTATGGCACCTCAGGGCAGCACCGTCGTCCCCAAATTGCCTCCGGAAAGGAGCTGGTTGACGATGGCATCCTTCTCTTTACCATCCACCATATGTACCGCTTTGACGCCTCCGCGCACTGCAAGTTGGCAGGCTCTCACCTTAGGTATCATCCCATCCTTGACCACGCCTTGTTGAATCAATTCATCCAGCTGCGCCGCAGTGACTTCTCGTAGAGTAGTCTCCGGCTTGCCCAACTCCAGCATTAGGCCAGGCACATCGGTTATCAGCACCATCTCCTCCGCCTTTATGGCCTTGGCTATCTGAGCCGCGGCGGTATCCGCATTCACGTTCATCAATTTGTGATCCTTGGTGGCGCAGATGGGATATATGACTGGTACAAAGCCGCTGGAGATAAGGTTGTTCAGGTTAAGAGGATCTACATGGCACACCTCTCCCACATTCCCCAAATCCACCATCACCTCTCGACCTTCCTCGTCCTTCACTAGGACCGGTTCTAGTTTTTTGGCCACGAGAGTATCCCGCTCTGCCCCTTGCAGCCCCACGGCTTTCACCTGTACGCGCTTGAGAGCGTAGACTATCTCCTCGTTAATGCGCGCCAGAACCTCATTGGCCACCTCTAAGGTGCGCTCATCCGTCACCCTCAGGCCCGCTACCTTCTGGATGGGCATCCCTCTCTTCTTCATCTCCTCGTTTATCTCTGGGCCGCCTCCATGAACTATCACTGGCTTTACCCCCATGGCCACGAGGAGCGCGATGCCATGGGCGAAGGATTCCAAGGCCTCCTTGCCGGCAACGGAGCTTCCACCTATCTTGATCAGCACTCTCTTACCTTTCAGCTTGGAGGCACGGTGATGTTGCTTAGGCATATGCTGATCCATCAATTCCATCACCTCAAGTAGTGTAGGAAGCGTTTATCTTGACGTATTCATAGCTCAGATCGCATCCCCAGGCCTCACCTCGTCCATGCCCTACCCCAAGATCCAATTCGATCACTATGCGCTTCTCCTTCAAGATGCTCCTGGCAAGGCTTTCCTCATTGGAACCTGGGAGTATGAGAGGAGAGCCGTTGTCGAACAGCGCCACTCTTTTGCCATTGCTGAGATGGAGACGTACCTTAGAGATGTCGAAATCGCTGCCCGAGTTTCCCAGTGCAGCCAATATCCTTCCGAAATTAGGGTCTGCGCCGAAGATCGCTGCCTTGACTAAGTTGGACGCCACTACCGACCGGGCGGCGGCTCTAGCCTCCTGATCATCCTTTGCCCCTGTCACCACCACTTCGATCAACTTGGTAGCTCCCTCGCCATCTATGGCCACTGCTTTAGCCAAGGACTTGGCTACCCACATCACCGCTTCCCAGAAATTGGGGTCGTCGTCCGCCGCAGCCCCCCCAGCCGCGCCATTGGCCATCAGGGCTGAGATGTCATTGGTACTCTGATCACCATCCACGTTGATCACGTTGAAGCTCGAATCCATTATCTGCTGCCATCTCCCGCTCGGATCGCGTTCTAGACGCGCATCCGTGGTTATGAAGCTTAGCGTGGTGGCATGAAGAGTGCGCAGAGCAGGGGATATCATGCCACTTCCCTTGGCGATGCCCCCTACAGTCACCAGCGTCCCATCTCTCAGATTGGTCTGGCAGGCGAAGGACTTTATCTTTGTGTCAGTGGTCATTATGGCTTTGGCCGTGTCTATATTGGCCTCCACCGAACGGTCCAGTTCTTTGCAAGCCTGAGCTATTCCCTTCTTTATCAGATCCATGGGCAGGAAGCGGCCTATGACCCCAGTGGAGGCCACCCCCACCTCCTTGGGATCAATCTTCAACTGCTCCGCCACCAGGCGCTGCATCTCCCTAGCATCGTTATATCCTCTCGGCCCAGTCAGGGCATTGGCATTGCCAGAGTTGATGACGAAGGCACGGAGGAATTTAGGATTGTCCTCCATCATGACCTGTATGGGCGCGGCCCTGGCCTTGTTCTGCGTAAATGCCAGAGCGGCCCTCGCCGGCAGCTCGCTGTAAATTATGGCCAAGTCCAGCTTGTCCTTCTTTATGCCCGATTTAACTCCCGCCGCCTTGAAACCCTTGGGAGAGGTTATGCCACCCTCGATTATTATCGTCTATCACACCCCCAAACCCGGGAAATTCAAACCTTCAGTCTCCTGCAGGCCACACATGATATTAGCATTCTGCACCGCCTGACCGCTTCCACCCTTAACCAGGTTGTCTATGGCTCCCATGGCCACGAGCGTGTCCTTTCCCGCCAGGGCTAGTCCTATTTCGCAGAAGTTCGAACCTACGACCGAGGCGATAGAAGGCACACCTTTGACCAGCCTCACGAACTTCTTTCCATGGTAGAACTCGCGATATTTCTGGTACACAGAGTCGAGGTCCATAGGCCGCTTCAGCCGCGCATAGCAGGTGCACAGCATCCCTCGGATTATGGGCATCAGGTGCGGTGTGAAGACCACGTCCACTTTCTCGTGCGAAACTTTCTGCAAGGCCATTTCGATCTCAGGTGCATGCCGATGGACTCCTACCTTATAAGGTATGACCTGAGAGGCGCAGAAGGGATGATGCGTCATGTCCGTGGGTTGCTGACCAGCGCCAGAGGTGCCTGACTTGGCATCCACTATTACTTGGGAGTGGACGAGATCGTGAAAGAATAGCGGAGCCAGAGTCAAGGTGGAGCAGGTTGGATAGCAGCCAGGATTGGCTAGGAAGCCGGCCGAGGCGATTTCATCCCGGAACAGTTCAGGAATCCCATAAACCGCCTTCCCAAAGTTCTCAGGGTCCTTGTGCTCCATCCCGTACCATCGGCGATAAGTTTCCATTTCCTTAAGACGATAGTCGCCTGACAGGTCGATCACTTTCATTCCTCTTTTCAACAAGGGAGGGACTATCTCCATGGAGGCACCATGAGGAGCGGCCACGAATACCAGGTCGTAACTCTCCTGCTCTCCTAATCTCTCTTGGAAGCGAAGATCCACAAACCCCTCCAGATTGCCCATGACCTGGGATACTTTAGCTCCTGCGTTCTGCCTGGAGGTAACGGCTTCCAAGCTGATCCGGGGATGGAGACAGAGAAGGCGCGCTAGCTCTCCCCCTATATAGCCTGAGCCTCCTACGATGGCTGCCTTAATCATCGGATTTCCTCTTGCGCTCCCGCCTAGAGAGATGTATCCTTGGGCGGGCTTGATGGATTTTCGCTGATTAAGAGGTACTATTAAAAGTATGATGACCGAAAAGAGACATTCCTTTTTTTCAACCGTTCCCGCAGGAACAGCCCATCTGCTGGATTTAAGGTTGTCTGATTAGAGACCGAGATTCATTGACATTGTCTGAATATCATCAGCAATGATTAATAAGCAAGGCCCCGTGGACCCGAGGATTCCAATGGTATCCAGCAAATCTACGGATAGGTCTGACCGCAAAAAGGTCGTGCTAGCTTATTCCGGCGGCCTAGACACCTCCGTAGCCATCCGTTGGCTGCAGGAGAAGTACGACCTAGACGTAATAGCCGTTTCAGTCGATGTAGGCCAGCCCGATGCAGACATGAAGGACAACATCGAGCGCGCGTACAAGATAGGAGCGCTGAAGGCCTATGCCATTGACGCCAAGGATGAATTCGTAAGAGACTACATATTCCCCGCTCTCAAAGCCAACGCCATGTACGAGGGCTCGTACCCGGTGTGCACCTCCATAGCAAGACCTCTCATAGCCAAGCTTCTGGTGGAGGTGGCGAGAAAGGAAGGGGCTTCCTACATCGCCCACGGTTGCACGGCCAAAGGCAACGACCAGGTGCGCTTCGACGTGTCAATAGGGGCCCTTGCGCCGGAATTGGGCATCATCGCTCCCATGCGTGAATGGGTAATGACACGTGAAGAGGAAATCGAGTATGCTCGAAAGCACGACATACCGGTGAAGGTGAAGAAGCAGTGCCCTTACTCCACAGACGAAAATCTTTGGGGAAGGAGTATTGAATGCGGAGTCTTGGAGGACGCTTGGCAGGAGCCCCCCGAGGACGCTTTCGCATGGACCGTCTCAGCGCATGAGGCGCCTGATGATGCGGATTATGTAGAGATAGATTTCGAGAAAGGGGTGCCAACCGCTCTCAATGGGAAGCGCATGGAGGGGGTGGCATTGATCGCAGAGCTAAACCATCTGGCAGGAAGGCATGGAGTGGGAAGGATAGATCACATCGAGGATCGCTTGGTGGGTATTAAATCGAGGGAGAGCTACGAATGCCCAGCAGCAGTCACGCTCATCTCTGCCCATAAAGACCTGGAGAAGATGGTGCTCCCGAAGGATGTGCTGAGATTCAAATCGGCAGTGGACCAGAGGTATGCCGAGCTGGCCTATGACGGGCTTTGGTTCTCCACTCTCAAGGAGTGCCTGGACGCCTTCGTAGATAAGAGTCAGGAGTTTGTCACAGGCACGGTGCGGGTAAAACTGTTCAAAGGTACCGCCCAGGTAGTAGGGCGCAAATCGCCCTATTCGATGTACGACACCGGTCTGGCGACATATGCTAGTGGCGATCAGTTCGATCATACCTCCGCCAAGGGCTTTATATATGTCTGGGGTCTGCCCCTGAAGACAGTAGCGAGAGCACATAAGGGGAAGAGCAGGTGAATGAAAAGCAGCTTTGGTCGGGAAGGTTCCAAGCAGGGATGAACCAGGCCACATTGGCCTTTACCTCCTCCCTCGAGGTGGACTCTCGCCTGGCTTGGTTCGATGTAATGGGATCTTTGGCGCATGTGCGTATGCTAGGTCAGAAGGGCATACTATCAAGCGATGATGCCCAGCTCATAGCCCAAGGATTGAAATCCATATTATCTGACATTGAGAGAGGGGAGCTAAAACTCAACCCCCAATTGGAGGATGTGCATACTAACATAGAGAACGAGCTCATACAGCGCATAGGAGAATCAGGAGGTCGATTGCATACCGCCCGCAGCAGGAACGATCAGGTGGCCACGGATTTCCGCATGTATCTGCGCTCCAGACTGCTCGATATATGCGGCTTGCTGTTGGGCCTTAAACAGGCCTTAGTTGAGCAGGCCTCACGCCATCTGCAGACCATACTTCCCGGATTCACCCATACCCAGCATGCGCAGCCAGTTACCCTAGCGCATCACCTTCTAGCCCATGCCCAACGCTTCCATCGGGATGTGGACCGATTCCTGGAGGCCTATGGCCGTCTGAATCTCTGTCCCCTTGGGTCGGCGGCCCTAGCGGGTACTACCTATCCTATAGACAGGGAGATGGTGGCGCGAAGCCTTGGCTTCGCTGCTCCCTGCCCCAATTCCATGGATGCGGTGAGCGACCGGGATTTCGCCGCCGAGTTTGCCTTCGGCTGCTCCCTCGCCATGGTGCACCTCTCCTCCCTGGCAGAGGAGATCATTCTCTGGTCCTCCCCGGAGTTCGGTTTCGTGGAAGTCGGGGATGAATATGCTACTGGCAGCTCCATCATGCCTCAGAAGAAGAATCCAGACGTAGCCGAGCTGGTGCGGGGACGTTCTTCCATCGTGATGGGTAATGTGATATCGATGCTCGGGCTCCTAAAGTCCCTGCCTTTGACTTATAACCGGGATCTGCAGGAGGATAAGGGCATAGTAATGAGCTCAGCGGACATCTTGGCATCATCACTGGAGATAACTGCTAGAATGATCGCCACCCTCGCCTTCAACCAGGATCGCATGCTCCAAGCCGCTGAACAGGGATATCTTAACGCCACAGAAATAGCCGATTATCTTGTCAATAAGGGAATGCCTTTCCGCCAAGCGCATGAGATAGCGGCTAAGCTGGTACGCCTGGCCATAAATGAGGGGAAGAGATTGGAGCAGCTCCCGCTGGAGAAGATGCAGACTTTCTCCCATTTATTCCAAGAGGATGTATACCAAATTCTTTCCCTGCAGTCCTGCGTCCAGCGCAGGGACTCTTTAGGGGGCACGTCGCCCCGGGCGGTGGCTCAGCAGATAAACGAGCTCAAGTCTTCGATGGAGAGGCAGGCGAAGGAGATCGCAGCTCGTAAGGCACGATTGCGAGAGGCATTCGACAAGCTCCTCTCGGACTGATGCATCGTTTTGCCTTGCAGTCCCTCTTCTTCTCATTCTTCGATGCACGAGAGGGCATTCCATTCAACGTCGTGATCCACGCCGGCTCTTTGCAAGATGCGGCTGAGCTTCTCTGTGACGCGCACAACCTCACCGCTCCTGCTCATTCCCCGGACATAGAGCTCCTTCCTCCCCAGGGGGAAGATCAGGCGCATGCGACCCTTGCGGTTGTATCCCTCGGGCTTGCTGTTTTTGGCCAGCTCGACCTGATTAAGATGGATGAACATCTGGAGAAGCTCCTCGTCCTCGGGCATCTGATCCGATTCTTCCAAGAAAGCGATCAGCAGCTCGGGGAATACCTTCGCTATATCCTTGTAGTCCTTTTTGTTTTTCAGCACCAAATGGCCGCTTGTGGCCTTCATCGGGCTTTTTGATGAGGTGGAATATATTTAAGATTTATTGAGGGCTAAGAATCTCATGCAGCATGATGGGACGCATAAAAACTCGCTAAATCAAGAATAATCGGAGAGCAATGGTGCCTTCTACAGGAGTACGTAATAATATCAGATGCAATTTCTGGTGCATGCCCGTAGTGCTCAGCATCGCAGGTTCCGACTCCATCGGAGGAGCGGGTGTGCAAGCCGATATCAAGGCCTTGTCCTCTTTAGGCGTCCATGCAACCACGGTCATAACTTGCGTAACTTCTCAAAACACAACAAAGGTCTCAGCCATATTCCCTCTTCCAGTAGAGCATGTGCTTTCACAGTTGGAAGCCGTTCTCACCGATGCCAAGATATCGTCGATCAAGATGGGTATGTTGTACTCACAGGAGATCGCCTCCGCGGTGGCAGCACGCCTTCGCCCTGAGAGACTTCCCTTGGTGGTGGATCCTGTCCTCGCCGCAGGCGTTGGAGATTCGCTGCATACGCATGGGCTTCTGCGAACATTGAAGGAAGAGGTGTTCCCTTTGGCATGGATCATCACTCCTAATCGTTACGAGGCCGAGGCGCTGCTAGGAAAGAAGATAAGGAATCTTACCGAGGCGAGGAGAGCATGTCATTCCTTGATGGAGATGGGCCCTCGTTCTGTGCTATTAAAAGGTGGACATTTCACTGGGAAGAAGGTCGTGGACTTGTTGTGCATAGAGGGTGAGATCAAGGAGATCAAAGCTACAAGATTGGAGGTGCGACCGCATGGAAGCGGATGCAACCTATCATCATATATAGCCGGACATCTCGCCTTGGGTTTAGGCCTTGAGGAGGCGGTAGTCGCCTCTCGTGCCCTGATCCAGGACGCCCTGTCGGCGGCTTATAGCGTGGGACAAGGCCTGAAGGTTCTGGATTCTCTTTCCAGTCTTAAGCGAGAGGCGTTGCGCTATCAGACCCTGGTACAACTGAAAGAGGGAGTGGATGCCCTTATCCCCAAGCTGGAGAGACGCTGGATTCCTGAGGTGGGGATGAATTTCGCCTATGCCCTTCCGCGCGCACGGTACATCGAGGACGTGGTGGCCATCGAGGGGCGCATCGTGGCCTCAGGCGATAAGGCGAGGCGCTGCGGATGCCTAGCCTTCGGAGCCTCCCGCCACATGGCTAAAGTGGTTCTAGCAGCCATGTCTTATGACCCTTGTATGAGATCGGCCTTGAACCTTCGCTATTCCAAAGAGAATCTGAATAGATTGAAGGAATTGGGGCTTACTTCTTCCGCCTTCGATAGAAGCGAGGAGCCAGACGGCGTAAGCACTATGGATTGGGGGACTCGAAAGGCCATTGAGAGCCATGGAGCGATACCTGATATTATATACGATCTGGGAGGCATTGGAAAGGAGCCCATGATCAGGATCTTAGGTAGGGATCCCATGGATGTCATAGATAAGATCTCTGGAATTTGGCTCAGGTGATGAGGTTTGCGCATAGCCTTCTTCACCGATACCTACCTCCCCTCGAGGGACGGAGTGGTTACCTCAATCATGCTGACTAAGAAAGAGCTGGAGCGGCTTGGGCATGAGGTCTACGTCTTCGCCCCTGAACCTGAGAAGGGAGCAGTAAGGGAGCCAGGGGTGTTCTACTTTCGCTCCATAGGCTTCCGCCGTTATAAAGGGTACCGCATGACCATATTCCCCACCAATAAGAGCGAGATCCTGCAGAGATTGGGAATAGACGTAATCCATAATCATGGCCTGGCCTTCATGTCCCTGCGTAGCATGTTCGCTGGACGACGTCTGAGAAAGCCTGTGGTGACGACCTGGCATACCAACCTGACGGAAGCTGTTCCCTACTACAACTTCACTGGCATACCTGATGAGGTGGCGGAGAAGCTGATATGGATCTACATTCGCAGCCTTCTACGCCGCTCCGAGGCGGTGATTGTCCCTACTGAAGCGATCAGGCGAGAGCTGGAGCGCCATGTCCCTGGCATAAGGAAGCTCGAAGTGATACCGAGCGGAATAGATCTTACGCGATTCCATCCGGATTTAGATGGTTCTACCGTGAGGAAAAGGTACGGTCTGGAAGGCAAGAAGGTGATCCTCCATTTGGGACGCATAGCTGCAGAGAAGAACATAGACCTCGTTCTCCAAGGTTTCGCTTCTTTGGCACGAGAGCGAGAAGATGTGATGCTGATGGTCGCGGGCGAAGGGCCTTATCGACCTCATTGTATGCAGCGGGCGAAAGAATTGGGAGTAGGGGAACGAGTTATCTTTACTGGATTCGTTCCGGATGAGGAGCTTCCTTATTATTATGCGAGCTGCGACGTCTTCACCATAGCTTCCAAGTTCGAGACCCAGGGCCTGGTGGTGCTGGAGGCCATGGCTTGCTCCAAGCCAGTGGTAGGTATAGCCTATCGCGCCGTGGCCGAGCTCATCCGCGACGGAGAAAATGGCTATCTCTTCCAAGACGGAGAGGAAAGCTGGAAGGAAGCCATCTTGAAGGCGCTGAAGGCACCGAGATTCATCGGAGAAGCAGCCAGGCGCAGGGCCGAGGAATATTCGCAGGAGAAATCAGCCAGAAAGCTTATAGAGGTCTACGAGGGAGCCATAGAGAGCAAGCGCGCCAAGCTGCAGGGGCGTAGGCCATGAGGAAAGGCTTTGGAGGCAAAGCTTCATCTAAGTATCAGACCTAACGGGAGAGGCATCATGCCGGACATCGGGCAGATGATCATCGACTTCTTCAAGGGATTGGGATTGATAGGCTTGCTTCTCTCGGTCTTCTTCATCTTCTATATCGATGCCATCCTCTTCCCTACCCTTCCTGAGCTCTTCGTCATCCTTATATTCTTCGCTGGCCAGGAGTTAATGCCAGAGTTCCAGTGGGAATTCGCCGTTCTCATACTCCTGACTATAGCCATGGCTGAGATCGCTGGCGTCCTCACGCTCTACAACCTGGTTAGGCGTATAAAAGTGCCCACACGGATTGAGAAGGTGATCATGAAGTATAGGGATTTCCTGCTGGTGCGAGATGAGCGCATGATATTGGTCAACCGCATCGCGCCCATCCTGCCTTTCTTGGGGGCCTTCGTGGCCATATGCAAGTGGTCCTTAAGGAAAACCCTTTTCTATACGGTCCTGGGCGGGATGTTGAAATACGGTATAATACTCGCTGCCGCAGGATACCTTGTCTATTATTTCGAAGCGGGAGTGGCTCGGCTGGTCACCTTCCTCCTGGTGCTTATCATAATCGGGATAAGCTTCGCTCTGTCCTTCTATCGCAAGAGGAGGTTGGGTGAGGTCTGTGCGAATCCTCCAACTTAATCCATTTCACTATCCCTTCATGGGAGGAATAGAGCACCGCATTCACCATATGTCCAAGCGATTGGCAAAAAAGCATGAAGTCATAGTGCTAACCAGCCGTCTTCCGGGAACTAGTGAGGAAGAGTGGATAGATGGCTATAGAGTGGTGCGCCTGCAATCAAGATACATCGACTTGTACAATCCCCCTTATGTGAGCAGTACAGGGGTTCTTGAAGCCTTAGAAGCCCTCCGCCCTGACATAGTGGATCTGCATTACCGTTGGGCCCCTTCCTATATTAGACAAGCCCTGCGATACCAAGGCAGGATACTGTTGACCTATCACAACACCTTCGGAGAGGGGGAGGGCATGATGAGGGCTTTGAGTTACCTCAACGATTGGTGCTTCGTGCGCAAGATGGAGAGATTCGCCAGGATCATTTGCATCAGCGATTTCGTTCTTCGCGACAACCTGCGCCATGGCATACCTGCGGCCAAGATGTGCGTGGTGCCCAACGGTGTGGATATGCCGTGCATGCCATCCAGGGATGAAGGGTTCATCCTCTCATTATGCAGGATGGTTCGTACCAAAGGATTGGAGTTTCTGGTGCAGGCCATGCAGGATGTGGAAGGGCGTCTGGTCATGGCTGGTGGTGGACCGGAGAGAGAAAGGTTGATGAGAATGGCGCGCAAACTAGGCGTGATGCATAAAATTGATTTTCCGGGAAAGGTAGACGAGGAAGAGAAAGCGAATCTGTTAGCATCTTGCTCCATCTTCGTCTTGCCTTCCCTTTTTGAATCGTATGGTATAGCTGCGGCTGAAGCTATGTCCTATGGGAAGCCTGTGGTAGCCACTATGGTGGGTGGGCTGCCAGAGGTAGTGGGGGATGCGGGCATTCTTATACCACCCAAGGACTCGGTGGCGATAGCCCAAGCCATTCGCCAGCTGCTCGAGGATTCCACGATGAGAGGTGAATTAGGAAGAAAGGCTAGGGAAAGAGCGTCGCGATATTCCTGGGACGAACAAGCGGCAAAGCTCGCCTCTATCTATGAGGATGTAACACGAGAACGGGCATAATCAACGATTGAAGATGTGAACTCGGCGACGGAAAAGAAATGAAGAAAGACTTTGCCCCCTGATATCTCATGGCTCATGTCCTTAGCTGATGCTCCTCAATGTGACGGTGAAGAAGAGGGTCTTGCCTAACAGCTCGCCATTGTAATTCATGCGATAGGTGCCGGCAGATTCATTGACCATATCGATGTAAAAGGTAGCGCCTTTTCTGACATCATATCCTTTTATCCTTCCCGCCTCCGAATCAGTGAGAAGATTCTTCACTATGATCCTTCCCTCCCCTCCGTTGGCAGACGAATCTACTTCCGTCACCTCCGCCCACCATCCTGTGGGAGAGACGGAGTCAGGCTCTCCGTACATGGCATATCTTTGCCCCACGACTGGCTTGTTTATCACCAGGACCCTATCCGCATCGGTATTGACTTGCATCACGATAACATCCCACCCGAAATCAGGGTCCTTGACCAACATGCCCTGCTCCGGCAGGTAACCGTATTTGGCACCGAATTCATCCATGGACATATTTACTAGGACGCGCTCTTCGACCTGCAGTTGCCTCACGAAAAGGAGGCTCTGGTTCATCTTGCCATACCCCTTCTCGGGCGGAACCTCTATCACTTTAGTCTGGCCCACCACCATGCCCAGGACCCCTTGATCGAATCCCTGGATCATCGAGCCAGACCCCACGGTGAAGCTAAGAGGAGTATAGGATGACTGCGCTCGCATAGTGAAGAAGAGCGATTTGGGATATAGGGCATCATCACTGGCCACGCTCCATAGTGAGGTGTCGAAAACACGACCATCGGCCAATCTGCCGATATAATCTACCGTCACTCTATCGCCGCTACGGACCGCCCTCCCGCTTTGGTCCTCGCTTCCTTGAGCGTTAGTATAAAGAAGCACCACCACGCTGCTTGCGCTTACGACCAAGATGGCGATGAGGACTATGATCGTCGCATTCATAGCCGCCCTGAGGTCCTTCCTCAAGCTCCAAATTTTCATGCTGAGTCTTCCCAGCGAATCCATTCACTTCTTATAAAGATTGTCCAACGCGGGCAAAACTAACACTCTACTTTGCAGCCATGCTTAACTTAAATAGGGGGCAGGCGTTACTTCGCCACTCGATGAAAGCCCTTTACATCCACGCCGACTACATGGAATTTGAGGTCAGGAAGCCTACGTCTGTCGCAGAGCAAATAGACGATACGCGCAGGAAGGGCCGTCTGGAAGAAGTTCTTGTGGTATTCATGACGGTGGAGAAAAAGGATGAGGGGAAGATACCACAGGTGTCTGAGGAAGCTGTCATAGACATCCTAGAAGTCTTGAGCAAGACTGGCGCGGAAAGGGTCATGCTCTATCCTTATGCTCACTTATCGCCCGATATATCTACCCCCTTGACGGGGCTGGAGATGATGAAGGCCGTGGAGGCCAGATTGGCTGACCAGGGCATAGAGGTAATGCGTGCACCTTTCGGATGGTACAAATCCTTTAGGATTAGCTGTAAAGGTCATCCCTTATCGGAATTATCCCGCGCTTTCGAGGGTAAGGAAGTCAAGACTTCCATCAAGGGGGAAGAAAGCTTCATGGTACTCACTCCAGATGGCCAGGAGCTCATCCCTACCGATTTCAAGTCTCACAATCAGGCCTTTATGATAATGATGGAAAAGGAGGCTTTGAAGAAGGAGCATCCCTTATCAGGAGAGGTCAAGTACCTACGTCTGTGTAGAAAATTCGGGATCCAATGGGAGCCCATGTCCGATGTAGGGCATATGTGCTTCACCCCCCAGGGAGCACTCATGATGGATTTGGTGAGCGATTACTCCTTCAGAACTGTCAACGATCTAGGTCTACCCGTGTACACCGTGAAGGGTACAAATATGTTCTCCCTTGATGAGGCACCAGTGAGAGAACATGCTGCCCTCTTCGGAGACCGCCTTTATATGATTCCAGGAGAGAAAAGGGATTTTGTGATGCGCTATGCCGCATGTCATCAGCAGTTCGCCATGATGCGGAACTGGAACATCTCATATAAACAGCTGCCCTTTGGCGCCTTTGAGGTAGCGGACGCATACCGTTTGGAGCAGTCAGGAGAGACCATGCTATGTTTCCGTACCAGGCGAATGAACATGCCTGATCTTCACGTTGTCTGCAAGGACCTCAAGGAATCGGAAGAATGGTTCGAGCGACTGGATAGCCGCATATTCGAAGAGGCCAACAAATTGGGAAGAGACTATGAGATGCTAGTCAATTTCTCTTCTAGGGAGGCATATAGGCAACACAAGGAGATGCTCATGCGCATCCTTAAGAAGCATGGTAAGCCTGCGCTATTGCATTTCTACCCTGAGGGAATTAATTACTACTGGACGGTCAATATAGAATATCATATCCTAGATGATATGAAGAGAGCAAGAGAGATAGGCACGGTTCAGATCGATGTGGGAAATGCCCAGCGCTTCGGAATCACCTACACTGATGAAAAGGGTCAGAGGAGGCATCCCGTCATACTTCATACCGCGATCATCGGGACCATTGAAAGATATATCTATACCCTGCTTGACACCGCGGTGCGGATGGAGAGCGAGGGGAAGATTGGTGCCTTGCCTCTGTGGATCGCCCCGGAGCAGGTACGATTTCTCACCGTATCAGAATCTCATCTGCAGAGAGCTAGAGAATTGGCCGACGTCGTCCAATCCAATCAAATAAGGGTTGGAATCGACGATCGGGGGGAGACGGTAGGGAAGAAAGTAAGAGAAGCTAAACAGGATTGGGTTTCCTTCGTGGTGGTAGTGGGGGACAAGGAGCTGACCTCCGATACCTTGAGCGTCTATGATAGATCCGCCAACAACAACGTGGAGATGACGCTGGACCAACTGATAAAAAGGATAAAGGTCGAGACGTCGGGAAAACCCTTCCGACCAATGTACATGCCACGTGAGATGAGCTTGCGCGTGGACATGTGATCTCCACCTATTCGAGAGGGTGAAAGGTTGGGTGGATGCGCATCCTACTTCCCCCAGAACGAACCCCTCATTGAAATGGTGAAGGTGCATCTCTGGAGGGGGGGTGCTCGTGTCCTGCATGATGTGAACCTGAGAATCGATAAAGGCGAGAATATAGCCATAATCGGTCCCAACGGTTCGGGCAAATCCTCCCTCATAAAGGTAATGATGGGGGAGCTGAGGCACGACACCAGTGTCAATGGCGCTGCGGTCAGAATCCTGGGGAAAGAGTGTTGGAATCTTTTCGATGTGCGCCGCGCCTTCGGTCTTGTCTCACCGGATTTGCAAATGGAGTTCAATAGGGATATCATAGGCTTGGAAGCCGTGGCCTCAGGGGCTTTCGGCTATATCGGAATAAACCATTCCTGCAAGATCGACGATGAGCTGCTGGGCAAGGTCAGGGATGCGATGAGAGAGATAGGAGCCCTGCACCTGGCCAATCGAAGATTGAGCAACATGTCCTCGGGCGAGGCGCGCAGAGTGCTCATCGCACGCGCCCTTGTCAACCGACCTGAGGCCTTGATCCTAGATGAACCCATGAGCTCATTGGATCTGATAGGAAAGGCTATGGTGAGCAGGTCGATGCGGTCCACAGCCAGGGCAGGTAAGGGCGTCATCTTGGTCACGCATGACCCTTGCGAGATAATCCCAGAGATAGAGAGGGTGATCATGCTCAAGCAAGGGCGCATCTTCATGGATATCGGCATCGATCAGATGGACGAGCGCAACCTCAGCTCTTTATATGGGGTCCCCGTGCGCCTAAGGCGCGTGGAGGGACGGTACGTCGCTTGGTCTTGATGCGGCTCTCAAGCGCGGTCATCAAGCAACTCATAGGTGGCATTCTAAAATTTTTTCCCTACATCTTAAGAAGCTCTGCCACCACCGCATCCCCAAACTCACTGGTCTTAGCCTTTCCTCCCAAATCCTGGGTGCATATGCCCTTGTCGAATGTGCTCCTAATGGCTTTCTCGATGAGATCTCCCAAATCCCTACGGCCCATGTTATCCACCATCATCTTGGCGGCCAATATCGTAGCCGTGGGGTTGATGATGTTGAGGCCTTTGTACTTTGGCGCGCTTCCATGAACAGGTTCGAACATGCTCAGCCCTTGGGGATTGATATTCCCTCCTGGAGCCAGGCCGAGACCTCCGGTCACCTCGGCCAAGAGATCGGTCAATATATCGCCGAACATATTAGGGGTGGCCACTACCCTGAACTTGTCAGGGTTCTTTACCAAAGCCATGGACATGGCGTCAACCAGCATGTACTGAATCTCCATCCCCGCCCTTTTACCCTTCTCGTTCCACACCTCTCTCCACAAATGATAGATGTTGCTCAGCACATTGGCCTTGTCCACCACCGTGATTCTCTTCTCCCCTATCATCTTAGCCTGTTCGATGACAAAATCGGCGAAGCGCTCGATGTTCTTTCTGGACATTATGCCTATCTCAAAGGCGTACTCATCCGTGTTGGATGCATTGGCTTCGATGTCGATACTCAGGTCGTACAAAGCCCGCTCTATGTCTAGGGTAAGCTCGCAAGCCCCATCCTTTAGCCTCCCTCCCGCTCCTATGTAGAAGTCTTCCGTGTTCTCTCGGTATACATCGATCTTGAAATCCACATCCCTTTTGAGACGGCCGAAAGGCCTCCACATCTGGGCAGGCCGATGGTTGATGTATTGGTCGAAAGCGAATCTGGCCTTAAGCAAGATCCCTTTCTCCAATATGCCTGGAGGGACGCGATCATCGCCTATTGCCCCGAGGAATATGGCATTGTATTTCCTTAGCTCCTCCAAATCCTCATCGGTGAGCAGCTTGCCCGTGCGCAGATACCTCTCCGCGTTGATGTCGAACTCCGTGAAATCGAATCTGACGTTATGATGCGCTTGGAGAGCATCTAGGACCTTTAAACCCTCTCTCACAACCTCTGGACCAATCCCATCACCAGGGAGCACCGCTACCTTGTACATTTCTTGGCCTCCTTTATTTTCGCTAGCAGTCCGCCCTTCTCTATCAGCTCTTTTATGAACGCAGGGAAGGGGGCGAACTGCCATTCCTTCCCCTTGCTCAAATTCAATATCCTACCCCTCTCAAGGTCAACTTGGAGCTCGTCCCCTTCGTCGGCCTCAATCTTGCATTCTATGGGGAGAAGCCCGACATTGATGCAATTCCGATAGAATATCCTAGCAAAGCTCTCTGCCACCACGCAGGAGAAGCCAGCCTGTATCAAAGCTCGTGGAGCATGCTCTCGGCTTGAGCCGCAGCCGAAATTGCGCCCCGCCACGAGTATGTCCCCCTTACGCACCTCGGAGATCATTCCAGGCCTCACCTTCTCAAAGGCGAAGCTCCCCAGCCTCTCGTTGTTGTCCGATGTCAGCCTCTCCGCAGGAATTATCTGGTCTGTGTCCACATGATCACCGAAGCGCCAGACCTTTCCTCTAATGATGTCCTTCATCTCCTCACTCCTCTCAGACCTCTGGCGCCGTTATCCTTCCAGCTATTGCGCTCGCAGCCACCACCGCCGGCGATGCCAAGTAGACATATGAGTCCTTGTGCCCCATGCGCCCTATGAAATTGCGATTGGTCGTGGATACGCATATCTCCCCCTTGGCCAGGACTCCCATGTGTCCACCTAAGCAGGCGGCGCATGTAGGTCCTGATACGAACGCCCCCGCCTTTACGAATTCCTCGATCAGACCTTCCTTGACGGCTTGTTGGAACACTCTGGTGCTGGCAGGAACCACTATCATGCGAACGCCTGGAGCAACTCGTTTGCCTCGCATTATCTCCGCTGCTACTCTCAAATCCTCGATGCGGCCATTCGTACACGAGCCTAAGAAGGCCTGATCGATCTCTATGTCGACTTCAGATACTGGCCTTCCGTTCTCAGGAAGGTGGGGTAGTGCTACCATGGGCTCTAATTCATCCAGATGATATTCAAGCTCTCTGATATAATGGGCCTCCGCATCTGGATCCACAGGTTGGTATGGCCCTTTAGCAAGTTTGCTCACGAAATCCAAGCAGGCTTGGTCTGCAGGGAAGAGCCCCGCCTTCCCTCCAGCCTCAATGGCCATGTTGCTAACAGTGAGCCGATCCGCAACCGGGAAATGTAGCAAGCCGGGCCCGCTGAATTCTAGGGCCTTATAATTCGCCCCATCGACCCCGATGTCAGTGATCAGCTTAATCGCCAGGTCCTTACCCATAACGTAGCGCTTTAGTTTTCCGCTCAACACTACCTTGATGCTCTCCGGGACCCTGAACCATAGTTTACCCTCAGCGAAGACGGCTGCCGCCTCGCTCGATCCAATACCAGTAGCGAAGGCATTGAGGGCGCCATAGGTGCAGGTATGGGAATCGGCTCCCACTATGAGACGGCCGGGAGCAACGAAGCCCTCATCTATCATCACTTGATGGCATACCCCGCCTCTACCAACCTCGAAATAGTTGTCTATGCGCCATTTCTTGGCGAATCGCCTCATCTCCGCTGCTTGCTCCGCCGAAGGGATGTCCTTGTTAGGGACGTAGTGATCAGGTACCAGCACTATCTTTTCGCGAAACGGCTCACATCCCAGGGCTTCGAATTCCTTGAAAGCTATGGGGCCAGTTACGTCATTGACCATGACGAAATCTACTTGGGCATCCACGATGTCATGGGCATAGGCATCGTTGCCGGATTTGTTGGACAGTATCTTCTCCGCTATCGTCTTTCCTTTTCCCTGGGGCATGCTGCTCAACCTCACTTGCCCACGTTCTCACGCCCGAGGGTGCGCTTGCGCAGATAAAGTCTGTCAATAGCCTCTATGGCAGCATCCACGCTGGTATTGACGATGTCCGGTCCCACGCTCTTGCCCACTGACATTACCTTTCCCTCACTGTCCAAGCGCATCCTCACCGTGACTTCGCAAAGTGCGTCGCTCCCCCCCGTGATGGCATTGAGCCTGTATTCCTCTAGCGATACCTTGTCACTGAGCACGGAACGTATGGCATTCAGTGCCGCGTCCACCGGTCCTACACCTATCTGCGACCCGCGCCTCAGCTCGCCCTCCATTTCCAGAGCGACCACGGCAGTGGGAGTGACATTGACGCCAGTGAACACCGCGAACTCCTTAAGCTTTATTCTGCGGGCTTCGTCTTCCTTCATGCCTGAATAATGCGAAGCAAGGGCCAATATCTCAGCATCATCCACCTGCTTTCCTCCTTCGGCCAATCTTTTGACCTGTTCCACCACGGCTGCCAATTGCTCCTCTGTAACCTCTACATCGTATTCCTTAAGCTTCTCCCTAACCGAATGGGCACCAGTATGCTTGCCCATCACGATGTGCCTTTGCATACCTACCAGCTCAGGGGAGAAGGCTTCATAGGTGCTTGGGTCGCGAAGCACTCCATGTACATGAATGCCTGATTCGTGAGCGAAGGCATTGCTCCCCACCACCGGCTTATTGGCGGGGATGGGAAAATTCGTGAGCCTGGACACTAACTTGCAGGTATAACCTATCCTGGAGGTCTCGATATTAGTTTTGACACCATAGAAAGCAATCAGCCCTAACACCACTTCTTCCAGTGCCGCGTTCCCCGCTCTCTCTCCTAGGCCGTTCACACATACATGCACTTGACGGGCGCCGAACCTAACCCCTGCTAATGAGTTAGCCACGGCCAATCCAAAATCATTGTGATTGTGCATGGAGAGCGGCACCTTCGTGACCGTCATCACTTCTCTTACCAAATGCTCCATAGCTGGTGGAGTCATGGTCCCTACAGTGTCAGGCATATTGATCTTGTCCGCACCTGCCTCTTGTACTGCTACATGCATCTCTTTGAGGAAGTCTATCCTGGTACGGGTAGCATCTTCACAGCTGAACTCCACCGTCAGCCCATGATCCTTAGCATATTCAACCATCTCCACCGCTCTTGCCTTTACCTCTGACGGGGACATGCGCAATTTGTGCTTCATATGTATGTCTGAGGTGGCCAGGAACATATGGATATAATCTACACCACAATCTATGACAGCGTCCACATCCTCTTTGCGGCAGCGAGAGAGGGAGCATATCCTAGGCTTTAAGCCGAGCGAGGCGATTCTGCGCACTGCTTCCTTCTCCCCCGAGGAAGTGATAGCAAAACCAGCCTCAATCACATCGACACCAAGCTCGCTTAGGGCCTCAGCAATTTTCACCTTATCCTCCACGGAAAGTGCTATCCCTGGCGTCTGCTCTCCGTCCCGCAGAGTGGTGTCGAATATCTCCACTCGCTTGGGGACTAAGGACCTGTCCACCTCTTCATTAAAATGGCTGGTGAATATGCTTGTCCTAAAGGTCCTTTCCATATCATTATCTAACATTCAATCACCTCAGTCCGACGCGGACCATGGGCCCTTGTCGACCGGTGAGACTATAGCAATGGGGCTGAGAGCAAGCGCAAAAGCAAATCCCAGATGTTGCTGCTGTGGCCCATGTCTATCCTCTTCCGGCAGGCCGAGTAGTGGGTTGATTATATTTAACCATTGCTAGTTCATGGCATGGCCCAAAGCCAAACAATAATCATCTACCACTCTCTAACAAATCTCTACTGCGACATTATAACCATTGGAACAGGACCAAGCTCTACTCTAAAACTGCATTCTCCCCCAGGGCCTCATACATCCATCAAACCTCTCAAAAAACAAAGATCGTCAGCTATAGGCCAGATGGACATTGCTTAGGTTTGATATTGCATCGATTCCCATCAAACGCCCTTGGCGTCTCCCCATATCATCTTATGCAACTGTGGCAGCACGCGGGCATTCAATTTCTTGCTCAGCACGAATTCCGCTACTGGTTCCAGGTCAAGACCACCTACTGGTATGAATATCACATTGCATTTGACATCATACGCTCTTAGTATCTTCTCGGCGTACTCAAGATCCTCCATGTCCGCTACTATGAATTTCAACTGGTCAGCGGGGGACAGAAGCTCGATATTACTGAACATCATCCTATCCTGCATGCCTGAAGAAGGGCATTTAATGTCCATGGAGATGAGCATGTTTTCCGCGCAGGGGACTTCCTCCAGACTGATTGAGCCGTTGGTTTCTAGAGTGACATGGTAAAGTCGGTCGAGAAGGCGGTTCATGAGGGTTACGCTTTCCTTTTGAAGGAGAGGCTCTCCTCCAGTCAAGCATACGAACCGTGTCTTATAGGACTCGATCTTATCTAATACCTGCTCCACAGACATCTCCTTGCCACCCTCTCTGGCATATGGGGTATCGCACCATTCACAACGTAGATTGCATCCCTGCAGACGTACGAAGACTGTGGGCGTACCGATTAGGACTCCTTCCCCTTGCAGTGACCTGAAGATCTCTATCACCTTCATACGTCCACCTCGTAAGCTATCTCATCCTCATATCCAGCCTCTTTAAAACCTTTTAGACGCAAGAGGCAGGAGTCGCAACGTCCGCACGCCCTACTTCCCCCTTGATAACAAGACCATGTCAACTGTAGGGGCGCTCCTAGACGCTTTCCCAGCCGCACGATGTCTGCTTTGCTCATCATTAAAAGCGGCGCTTGGATTTTAATCATCTTTCCCTCCACCCCCGACTTTGTGCCTACTTGAAGCACTCTTTCGAAAGCTTGAAAGAATTCAGGACGGCAGTCCGGATACCCTGAATAGTCTAGGGCGTTGGCGCCTATGAAAATATCACTCGCCCCGATCGTTTCGCAAAGGCCAGCTGCTATGCTCAGGAATATAATATTTCTTGCTGGCACATAAGTAATTGGAATATCGCTTCCAATATCTTCCAAGGGGCGATTCACTGGAACCTGGATTAGATTGGAGGTAAGGGCGCTGGTGTTGAAAGATCTCAGGTCCATATCCACAATTACATGATTCTTAAGGGCGTAGAACTCGCTTACCGCTCGGGCCGCATACAACTCCTTAATGTGCCTTTGGCCATAATTAAAGCTCAAAGCTGTTACGTTATAGCCCAAGGATAGTGCATGGGCGAGGGATACTGTAGAATCTAGCCCTCCTGAGAGAAGGACTACTGCCTCACTCATTTATCAGCACCTCAGTTGCATGATCTCCCAGGCGCTCTGGCCCAGCTCCTCCTCCACTCCCAGCTCTAGGCTCCTCACATTGTTTGGAAAATCGATCTTCTCCAAGAGCATAGAAAGGATAATGCGCGCGAGTTCCTCCGCGCTGCTTTCCTCTGAGTCTAGAATGACAACGTCATCAATAGGAAAAACGTATCTTTTACCCTCGGCCTGTACCGTCACTCCCTCCCCAAACTCTATTTTCAGATGAGGACTGTTACCAGGGATAAGGACATGATGATCAAGCTTCTCTGCTATTTCCCTAAGCGATTTCTTGAGGGTGAGAAAATCCATAATCATTCCTCGTTGGCTTCGTTCGCCGTGGACGACTAAGCTGATCACATACGCATGGCCATGCAGACGACCGCACTTATCATGTCCGGGAATGAAATGACAGGCGGAGAACTTTATGCCCGCGTCCCGCCCATTTATCTCTAGCCTCATGATACGAGGCAGGCGAGCCATCATATTAGAGCCTTTTCGTCAAACCATTACCGCCAGTGCTGAGGCTAAGGCAATGGAGTCGATATAACTTGATTTTGCACGTGATGTGTCAACGAATATCTTGTCGATGTTAAGCACCACAGCTCCCAAAGCTTTTCCCTCGCCTAAAAAATGCAACGTGCGGAATATAAGATTGCCAGATATCCCATCTGGTGCAATGAGGACATCGCAATCCTTAGCCGCATTTTCTATCAATATCTCGTAATCCTCAGCTTGAATTCCTTTTTCTTTAAGTTTAGAGACGATCTCAACGGCATCCTCCAAAGTTCGATCTACCACTTCATGCCTGCCTCGGTCTGACTTTCTTCCGCCGGACAGTATCCCCACTTTCGGTTCCACACCCAAACGCCTCAATATGACGCAACCCCTTTCGGCCAATTCGATTTTCTGAGTTCTTGACCAACCCTCATCAACACCTACTGGCGCAAGGAGGAACATCCTCCCTGAGCGCGGTTGCAGAAATGCCATGCGTTGAACTTCATTCAAGTCGAATGTTTTTTTCAGCGCGCCCATAGCTGAATTTGAATCAAGACTCCCTCTCACCGCAGCGTCGAGTTTTCCCAAATAAAGATCTTTTATTAGATTCGAGGGGTCATGGTAAATAATGCTCTTGCCATATCCCTCCGCATTGGCTTGTTCGATGCTTTGGCAGACCTTCGAATCTTCAGGCATAGCACCTACACCTATCCGCAATCCTGGGTTCTTAGCTTTGGAGAAAAGGAGCTCTGGCGTCAGCATGCCTAAGTCATTCAGGACTTTCTTCATCTATTTTTCGTGCATCACCCTGAGATGCTGTCGAACGCATAATCGTCCCATGACCTTATACCTAAAGCAATCTCAAGCTCTAATGGCGTGATGATGGGTCGGTGGAATCTAGCAGCCTCATCGATAGCGATGCGGGGGCACGCAGTTGACACGAAAATATCAACTCTGAATGACAGCAATTGCTCAGGTGTGACGTTATCCATGGCTATCAGGACGGCATTTTTCCCTCTAGATTTCAACAAGCTACGCAATGAAAAGGCAAGTTCCTTCCTTTTCTGTCCTATTTTTGTAGAGATTATAACAGCGAAATCTTTGGCCTCGGATGCGAGAGCTATTGCAGCATACCTCTGGCGCAGAACTCTATCCTTTAATTCCCTAACATCCCTTATCTCTTGCAAGGCAGGGTCTAAAATGAGGACGTCTTTCTTGGTCTCCAATGCTACGGCCAAAGCATGAAAACCCCCCGTCCCGATAAAGAGAAATTGGTCAACGCGGTGTTGGATAGATTTGGCAGAGGTAACGTTACAACCCAGTATCTGACCAGCGTGACTCACCCTTCTGTCTCCCTGACCAATATGGGCTTCTACCCCTTTCGATTCTAACCATTCTTTAATCTTGGGTAGGAGAGGAAGATGCTGAGAAGTGCTCACCAGGCCGATATGCTTGCGAGCCATTGGCAAAAGCTTAGGTAGCAGTTCATCAACAGAGCAGTCCATTTCCGCTTCTATGAAAAGCACATCCTCATCTTTCCCGAGAGAAGGGATGGGAGTGTGAGCAAAATGCACCAGCACATCCGCTATGGAATGGAAATCCTTGCTAAGGTCGCAAGCACCGTAACAAGGATCGCCTAGAATAATGCATTGGCAATTGCTCTGTTCCTCTATCTCTGCTACCAATTTCAAACCTTTGATTTTCAAACCCTCAGGCAACTGCAACGCGACTACCTTAGCTCCTCTAGCTCGAATGAAATCCACTATTTCGGGAATACGAAAATTCATAAAAACCATTGAACAGGAGCAACCATGGTCGAAAAAATTTGACCTAGGCTATGAGCTCCTTTCCTTTCTCCACCTGGATATAGCAAGGCGTGGGAAGCTTTATAGATGCGGCCCATAATGCTTCCTTTGCCACTGCAGCTGCTGTTGGTGGGACCCTCACTGTTATTATTACTTGACCTGGACGAACTCTAGCCGCCGTACCTACGGCCTTGCCGAACGCAGCTCTCATGCCACTTGAGACACGGTCAGCCCCGGCCCCTGTGGCCAATTTATTCTCGCGAAGGACGTTGTGAGGATATGTGCGAATCTTGAGGTAATAGTTGCTTGCACCAGCTTTTTTAGCTAAAAGCCTGTTGGCAGAAATACGCGCTGCTTCGAGAGCCGTGTGTCGAATCTGACATAATTCCTTAACCCGAAGTGAGAACTCAACGGGAAAGTCCGCATTGGGGTTTCCTAGATCGAATTGACTGATACGCGGTGCGGGTACACCCCCCATATATTCCTTTCGGGTATAAGGCTGACCCTTGACCTGGGTATACATCCTTGCCGGCTTGCGCGACATTTGATATCACCATCTCATCATGACTGAGAGGGAGCCTAGATTAAGCTTGTGGTATATAATCAATATGGTATCCTGAGGGTGTTTTTCCCCTGTTTATACATTAGAATATAAGCACCAACTTGACCGTGGTAACAATTTTCCAATGTCTCTTTAAAGTAACTTTTCTGGATCTGTCCTTTTAAGAGCGTCCTGAAATGTTGAGAACGTTAAATAAAAAATTTTTCGTGCCGAGATTGAACGCATTATTTTGTATCCTTTGACCTCTTTGACGCACGTTCCATATCCACCTTTCCTTACTTTCTCATCGACTTTTAACTTTCTCACCAATTCTTTCAATGATTCTAGATATAATATTATTTGAGCATAAATTATGAAAAATAAGGAAGTTTAAAATTAATCAGCGCAATGTAACAAATCAACGATATATATCTAAATGCTAAATATTGAAATCATGAAATTAAATCTTATTGTTACAGAAGGGTAACGTGGTTTTAATCGAAAGGATAACAATTTATGCCAAAACCTAATGAGGAAACCGTGTTAGAGGCCAATTAATGTCCAGGAGCAGATTGTCCAATCGGGAAATGAGAAAAATCGCTGAAACCAGGATTTTACAACTTCTATCCCTATCGACAAAAGAGATGAGTGCTGGCAATATCGAACGCGGCAGAAGATATTTCAGGCTAGCTAGGGCCATATCGTTGCGCACAAACACCCCAATGCCTAAAGGCATCCTATTTTGCCGGAAGTGTAATAATCTACTCCTTCCTAGTAAGAACTGCATTGTCAGAGTCCGGCGTGGTAGGATTGTGATTCATTGTCTAGAATGCGGCGAAATACGCCGTAAGCCATTTACGAGAGCTAAAGGTGTTAGTCATGATAAAGAAAATGAGTAAAAACGAACTTAAGTCAAAAGGAACCAAGCTTAAATCGACCGTACACATCGGGAAGGAAGGGCTTAGCGCAGCTGTCGTGGATGAAGTTGGGAATCAATTAAGAGCCAACAAATTGGTGAAGATCAAGATTCTTGAATCTTCTGCAGAGTTTAAGCACGCCATTGCTGAGGAATTGACAATAAAGACAGGAGCGGCTCTTCTTGAGATTAGAGGCAATACGATTCTAATCTGTCAAAAAGATATTTTAAAATAAAGCTAAAGGCAAATATTTCCCACAGATAGAGTTTGCGGCTCATGTTAAACAAATGAAATGTTTTTTAGCTACAACTCTAAGCCGAGTTTCTATTCGACCAAATTCTTTAAACACATAATAACAGTTCGTGACAACTTGAGTTGTTAAAATGTTAGACGTGGACGTGATCCGCAAGAACCCAGAAGCTATTCGAGTCATGCTCCAGAATCGAAATTATCCAGAGGAGATTCTAGATCAATTCCTCAGTGTGGACAAGGAGTGGAGAGCGTTAGTAGAAGAGTCTAATCAATTGAAGAGATATCGGAACCAGGTCGCAGAGCAAGTACCCAGGCTTCGTGATGAGGAGAAACAGCGCACCATTGCAGAGATGAAGCGCGTTTCCAATAGAATCTCAGAGATTGACGCCAAGATAGCCCAACTTGAAGAGCAAAGGAGTGAGATTGTTTTAAATATGCCTAACATCCCCGATGAAAGCGTTCCAGTAGGCAAGAGCTCAGCGGAGAATATTCTAGTCAGGGAATGTTGCACAAAGCCAACATTTGATTTTATTCCCAAGGACCACATCGCGATAGCAGAGGACCTGGATATCATTGATTTTAAAAGAGGTGCAAAGATCGCTGGAAGTGGCTTCTATGTGCTTAAGGGAGATGGTGCAAGATTGGAGAGAGCGATGATCAATTTCATGTTAGATCTTCACCATTCCCAGGGCTATAAAGAGATATTTCCACCAGTAGTCGTGAATAGAGCTGCTGTTATAGGTACCGGTCAATACCCGAAAATGAAGGATGATATGTATTGGTGTGAACGCGACGACCTGTGGCTGAACCCTACTGCAGAGGTTCCATTGACAAATTTGCTGCAGGACGAGATTCTGGATATAGACCAGCTTCCAATCTACCTAACTGCCTATTTGCCCTCCTTCCGAAGGGAGGCGGGAAGGCATGCTGAGATGCGCGGCATAATAAGGGTTCATGAATTTAATAAAGTAGAGCTGGTAAAGTTTGTTCTCCCAGAAAATAGTTTTCTTGAGCTTGAGTCCTTAACAGCTGACGCAGAGGCTGTCTTTCGCATGCTTGGCCTTCCGTATCGAGTAATAGAGCTTTGCACGGGAGATTTAGGTTTTGCTAGTGCCAAGACCTATGACATAGAAGTTCATGCCCCTGGTACTCAGTTATGGCTGGAGTGTTCGTCTTGTTCGTGTTTTACTGATTTTCAGGCCAGGAGAGCTCGCATCAAGTTTCGAAGAGCCCCTCATTTGAAGAGTGAGTTTGTCCATACCTTGAATGGATCAGGCGTCGCCCTTCCAAGGACGATGGTGGGGATTTTAGAGAACTTTCAGAATAAAGATGGAACGGTCACTATTCCTGAGATTTTACGGCCTTATATGCAGGGCCAAGAACTCATTGAATAGAATCTACAAAGCGAGAGCCTTTCTCCCCCATTTTTACATATAGATGGATCTTAGGCTATCCAGATTTAAAGTAAAAGCCAAATCGCCACATTACCTGAATTGGCATGCAAAAATTATCCTTAAAAAGTTTAAAAGTTATTTTCGGGGCCTTTTATATTTCTTAAACCCGATTCCAAACCAATCATATTTGCTTCGATATAGCACCGAATTGGGTGAATAGACTAATTAAATCAGAATAAATCATGTTGCAAGTTATTAGTGAACTGACTCCAACCTGACCCGATGTATTACAGATTACAATCTATCCAATTACCGATTGGTTAACGTTAGGGCAAGAAGACCAATTAGTCCTTTAGCCGTCATGACTCATATTAACGTAAATTTGAACCATGCATTAATCGCTCTCAAAAAGCAACTGTTGGTTCAATATAATAACATAGAATTTCAACGATATTATTAAAAGGCTCAAATCTTCACTTTCTCATCTGCAGCTTGAGCAAGTTGAATACTTTTAATGAGGTCGGACCTTACTTTTTTTGCTCTCAGAGCATCCAGCACATAGGCATTGAGTTCATATCTAATTTTTCCATCATGGATATCAACGGCATGCAAAATCGGGGCCGGCTCTTTCATAAGACCATCGACCGCATTTACGGCCCTCTTGACCATGGCTTCCACATCCTCATACAAAATCATTATCGGGACATCGAAAATTACGGAGATGCCGTGAGCCAAGGAGCGCTTATAATTAAGGACTCGACTGGAAATTATTTCGCTGTTAGGCACACTTACTGTCTCTCCGTCCTCAGTCCTTACCTTTGTAAAGACTAGATTTTTTTCAATAATCTCGCATATTAAATCGGTGCCTATCCGAACTTTATCTCCCACGGTAAATATTTCCGTGTTCATTATTGCTAACCCTGCCACTATGTTTTTAATGGTGGGATAGGAGAGAGAAATGCTTAGAGAGATGAAGACAAGAATAGTGACTATCAATATTATTCCAACCTGCTCCAACCCCATCACTGAAAATAAGATGAAGACCGTGACCATGAACCCTATCAAATAGAAAACATAACGCACCAAGGAATTGAGTAATTCTACTACCTGAGGATCGAATTTCTTGGTTCTGAATTTAAAATCCTCAAAAATAGTGTTAATTAACCTTATCGTTAAAAATAACGCTATTAAGAAAATGGCTAGAACCTCAATTTTTCCCCCACTTTCTTCCCAAAAGCGAGACAGATGCTCTATTATGTTAATGTCAGAAATCTGTGCCAATAGTACTATTACAACAAAAACAGCAGCTAAAATATAGACAATGTAGCTAGCCAAGAGACTAACGATCTCCGCAGCGCTGCCTTGCATCCCCTTTCCAACCGAGCGAAGTCTATAGTTTCTTGATATATTGCGGAACATCTTGGCGACTAAGCCAGCAAATAATACTGCCATTAAAACAATAACAAGTTGGCTTATTAACCCTATATAAGGCTGCCACACGCTCCGATTGAATGATTCCCACATCTCGGAAAGCACTAGGCCAAGCATCAGCAAGATGATAGTTATCATGGCAATTTTTGCCAGTTTCCCTAAATATTTAATAAGATCAGGATCCAGATATTTATTATCAGTTGTTTTCATCTTTTCTAGATTTTTATTGAAATAAGACCATAGATAAAGAAAGACTACAAAAATTAAAAAAAGCAATAGCAAAGACCAACCATAGCTAGTGAGCCAATCATTAGCATCTGTGGCGGCAGAGATATCTTCATACATTGACAACATATGAGCTCTGGTATTTGTGGAGGATATTAAAACAATATCATGACGGAACTATAGAGACCATGTTTCCTCCGTATTTTGTTGTATAGCTGTCCTAGAGCTTATTTCAGCTTTTAATATCCAATAATCCACAAGACAATCCGCATCGACAGAATATAAGTTCTTAATGAATGAACCTGGTATTGCTTCAAAAAGGGCTCCGAAGCGCAGTCTACATTTTTGACGATCTTCCAAGGACGCTGTGAACGTAGCCAGATTGACCTCAATCACACCTCCAAACATAAAACGCCTACTTTCTGAAACGGAGGATATGATTTTAGGTAATCCTGTTCCTGCGAATGCACCAAACCGTATGTATATATCGTCTGTGAATTCGTTCAAGGGTCGATGAGTGGACGCTGAAATAGCTCCTGGATTGCCTATATTGGCTAGAGCCGAATAAATCGTTTTTGCTAGCCAAATCAGGCCGTCTCGAACACCATCACCGGTGACTACTAAAGTTAATCGAAGCTTTCCATCGATTGATTGTGTATAGTCATGAATAGCCAATTCTATAAACAGGTTCAGCTCAAGTATCGATTGGTATATAGTTTGTATTATAGTGTCCACTACTTCCTTTATCGCATTCTCTATTATCCGACCTAGTGAATTGATGTCGAATAATTCATTTCCGAACTGAGTAAAGGCCCGGATAACAGCGTCCTTCAATAATATTAGGAGGCGCTGAGAGTCACTCAAATCAGAAAGTATAACTCCATTTGGTTCTCCTTTTGTCTCATCTTTGAGAACCCAGCGATCAGAACCATCATAGGCTCTTTGCCATGTCTTCTCATCATTCAAGAAATCTGTTATAAAGGGAGTAGAGTCAATCTTTCTCCCCTCAGCATCGTATAGACCTAAAGATTCACCTATTGGAATGCCATTTTCTCCCCCATTATCCAATGATTGAACTTTGAATTCAATTATCTTTCGAGATTTTGGAGGCATAATTTCAAAATCTAAGACCATCACGGTCTGATGCCCGTGGACTGAACGAATACACCAGTCTCTCACATCTATTACATTCGAAGAAGGGTTGTAAAGCTCTATCCATTCATGTCCTCTATCTTCCCCGCAAGGATTTAACTCAACTTCATTAATCAAAGGATGATTATTTATTGAGCTTCTATATTTTATTTCGAAACCTGCATCGATAGATGCAGAAATACCTGGGATTGGTAGGGGAATCCTTGAGAGCAACTGGCCCAAACCAGGAATTTCCGATAATCGGAAAGATTTCTTGTCGTATGATACCAGAACAGGTAGTTTTATTTCTACTATAAAGTCGCTAAATACGCCTTTAAGCTCTGCAAAATGATTAATAACCGCCATTCTGGGATCGATCAAACATTCTG
Organism: Methanomassiliicoccales archaeon; assembly: GCA_038740345.1. NCBI lineage: Archaea > Methanobacteriati > Thermoplasmatota > Thermoplasmata > Methanomassiliicoccales > Methanomassiliicoccales archaeon. The sequence goes on along the minus strand of JAVYMA010000004.1, from coordinate 5,665 downwards.
ATTCCCAACCCTTACCGCTAAATGACATATTGATGATAAGGTCTGGTCCACTACGATAGACATCGACGAAACATGCGCTGACCGACATTTTTCCACCAAGAATCCTAGTAATCATCGTTACCCTCAGGAATTCTTTTGATTGACCTAGGAAAATAGTGGTCGATCCGAAATCTAGAATGAATTGAAGCCCACCAAACTCAAACGAAATGCTCGTGCTTTGCATTTGGGAGCTTATTTTCTCCTTTAACCAGCCAATGAACGAACCCAGAGCTCCATCCAGCATGTCTGATATATTTTGAATGAAAGACAGTAGAAGTTCAGAAATATCCTGAATGAACTTTGTGGCATAACCCATTACTCTATTGACTAAATCCTGAAAGAATGAGAAGACCTCTTCCGCAACATCAGCTATCCAGCAAAAAGCTGAACAGACGTTCTTCCAGATTTCTTCAAAGATTTGTGCTATACTTTTAATAAAAGTGATTGAAGGAGAATATTTTACTCCGGCCAACGGCCAGGCAGATGATGAAGTAAAATCAAGCTTAAATCCAAATGCCGATTCAGAATTGACTTCCAGAGGTGCAAAAAATGAAATTTGATTTGAAGAACCTCCACTACACTTCACTTTTACAGATAGATTACCTTTTACAAGTAAAGAGAATGAACTCTGGTATGCTGAGAATGTGAGATTATCAGGATTCGTCAAGTGCAAATTTGAGCCATTACCTCCAGAATATATTGAAAAAGGATTCTCTAATTTAATAAATAGAGGGTAAGAAGACATTATCCATGGCATATTCACTTCAGGCAGTAGCTGTTGCCTGGCAACTGCGCCATAACCCGTATCGATGCGAATTTCCCTTGATGGAATGGATATTTTGGTCTCGTCGCATCTTAATAACAAAGCTTGTTCCTGATCCTCAAACATTCGCTCACAAGCTTGTAGCAGAATCTCTTTGATACCTGGAATAGAATGAATACACCCCTTGGCCAGAAGCGAAATGGCTTGATCGAATCTGCATGGCATCTCATTTATTGTGGCATTTCCGAAGACCTCTAAGTATAGATTTATGATTGGTTGACTAGTTTTAATGTAGGCTTCTTCAATTCCTTGTCTTGCCCCCATATGCCCGCAAAATTTCCATAAGTTTGCTAAATTTTGAGAAAAAAGGTCTATTGTGGGTGCGTCTAAATACATTGTTTTATCTAATTGAGAACGGACTAGGCGCGATGCTAATTCATCGAGCGCACTCTCCACGCAAAAGTCCGTTCTAACAATTTGATTCATTTTATTTTTAATGAATTGAACCATGCTCTCCGCTAAGGGATCTTTGAAAATATTTTCAGACACAATAGAATCTATAATTTTATCCAGCTGTAAAAAAGCTGATTCCATGGCTCTGCGAATGTTGGACTTTGCTTCGAAGTAGAATGTTCGTGAGTCAGTAAAATCGAGCTCCAATATAATTTCTCCGAGCCCAAAGCCATTTGCCATATTTATGGCGATTTTCTGAATGAAGCGCTTAATTGATTCTGCGAGGTCGAAAGTTGCTCTGCGATAATCAATGATAAACTCTTTCCAAACCTCGTTTGTAATTACATCTATCGTAGGGAAATCGACCAAGTATTCTCCACCTAGGAATAACTGAATTTGATTCCCTTGTTGATCACTAAGGTAGAATTCGTGATTAGGAAACACTATAGTAGCGTCTGGATTATCCATATTTAACCAACGATATGATGATTCCTCCAGGCCATACGAAATTAGTTTATTTTGAATCCATTCCTGACTGAGTTGATTGATTCTATCCTGTCCCAAATATTCTGCAAGTACCTGATTAAGGCCAACCAAAGAATCAGTGTAAATACGCTCCAAATCTTCTCCAATATCCAAAATTTGAAAATAGTCCAACCAGCTGAGGGTTATAATATCAGCCATTGAGAGAATCACTTGGGCCAAGACCTTTTCTGCATCGAAGTGATTGGCACCGAGAAGCATAAGGAATATGTCCGCCGGATCCACTTTTTCTGCAGAGCTCAATAATTCTTCGAATTCCTGGACACTAATTTGTACGGGGAACCTATCCAAAACAGCTTTGGCAGAATTCTTATCGAATGCCCCAAAACATTCGATCTGTAAAAAGATGACTGCCAACCCCACTGCTCGCTGTATATCATCATGGGTTATGATCTCTGAAGTGCCGAATGGCCCATCTTTACCAGCTATTCCAAAGCCTTGTAGAATTCGCATTTGCGCTAAGGAAGTTAACTCGTATTGTACTATTCTATCAAATCTGCCCTTAGGCGAAGTCAGGGCAAGATTAAAATCCTGCATTCTATCTTGTAAGAGTGGGATTGGAAACCAAATTCGCTTCTCGATTTCCCTTTTCAAGATGATATTATCAATTTTTCTTTTTACGAAAATCTCATAATTACCTCCCACGGATAAATAACAAGGAGCTCCTTCAAATGCCCATAAATTTTTATTTTGAATCTCGGTATTTTTAGTCCTATTTAGCGAAAGGCGCAAGTAATCAATATGAAGCTTTGTCGAGGAAAGATTTATCTCCATTTCATTCCGATTTTTTGGGTACCTTCTAGAGATCTCGTCCTGAAGATCTTCCGAAAATTTTTCCTGCAGAAGGGTTGCATTTATCGAGTTGAAGCTTGAGCATGCTTTTATCGCGGTCTCAATGACCTCCTGCTCAAATTCAATTGCTATCTTATCTCCCTCCTGAACCATGGTCTGGATTTCAGAAGAAGTTAAAGAGGATCTTTTGCCTTCTAAACGCATCATGAAAATTGCACTCGCGCCAGCAAGCACTAAGATTGTGATCGCAATTATCGCGAAAGAAGCCTGAGCCTTTGTGTCGGAGCATAACTTATCGCATCTTCTACCATACATCAAACGTTCTAGGTCAAGACGGGTTTAATAATAGGAGAATTACCCGCAAATTACCTTTTGTTTCAATCTTTTGAAGATTCCAATCTGTCAATTACTATGCGCATGAAATTTTCTAAATGGGACGCAATGAAAGGGTTATCAGAATACCCACATAAGGAGAGATCTGGAGCAGCAATTATAGCTTCTTTAGAATCGCATAAAACATCAGTAGCCAGGAGGTCTTTTTTGCGATAAAGTTTAGTGCATTTTGGAGGTTTTAGAAGAGGTTCAGTGATAATAATTACTTCAACTCCCCTTCCGACTGCATCTTTAAAACGCTGTGCATGTTCATTCCTTACTTCATGAATCGCTGGAGTAGATATAATGAAATTGTGAACAGAAGCATCCAACATTTCGCCAATTTTACCGAGTACCCCTCTCTTTCCAGCTATTGTATATACTAATTGAGGAGTTCCTTTTTCACTTAAAGTACCTCGGATAGCTTCTAATTTTTCGAAGACGTCCTCTAGTTCTGCTATGACCTTCTTTCTAATTTCATCGAGTTGAATTGGATGATAAATAATAGGGCGCCCGGAAGTAGAATTTGCTAATCCTTTTTCACATAAAGAATTGAGGGCTTTGTAAGATGATGTGCGAGGTATTCCAGATAAGTCTGAAATCTCATCTGCAGTTCCATGATTTCGTGCGATTAATGTCACAAGAGCACGTGATTCATAATCACTCAGCCCGATTTTTTCCAAAGTAGCTGCAATCTTCTTATATTCATTCTCCAAAGATTGTATGTCTAGCTTTAAAATCTCTAATATATTCATATGATCATTTGTAGCTGATGCAGCTACATAAATATTAAATTGCATCGGTTTTTTACTTCAAGGCAAGGTAATTGATATGATTGCAAAGCCAAGCACTCTCCAAAAGGGTCTTCCGAAGAAGACAGAGTCCCTTTGCCCTGAGTGTGCGAAAGTTATTCCAGCTACCATTTTTGAAGAAAATGGAAAAGTAATGATGGAGAAAGAATGCCCTGAACATGGCAAGAACAAGGATGTTTATTGGTCGGATAAAGAACTCTATCTCAAGGCAGAGAATTTCGCTTATGATGGAATTGGAGTAGAAAACCCAGCAATTCCTAACGCTAAGGTTTGTCCCAACGAATGCGGTTTGTGTCAGCTTCATTTGACACATACGTGCCTAGCAAATGTTGATCTTACCAACCGATGTAACTTAAAATGCCCAATTTGTTTTGCTAATGCGAATGCAGCAGGCTACGTTTATGAGCCCAGCTATGATGAGATTGTCAAAATGTTAAAAATGCTGCGTGATGAACGCCCTGTTCCGACCCCTGCGGTGCAGTTTTCAGGAGGAGAACCTACAATTTACCCACGATTTATCGATGTGATCGCAAAGGCAAAAGAAATGAATTTTGCTCAAATTCAGGTTGCCACTAACGGAATAAGGTTCGCGCGAGAGCCCGAGTTCTTGGAGAAAGCCGCTCGGGCTGGGATGAATACAATTTATTTGCAATTTGACGGTATAAAAGATGATATTTATGTGGCTTCTAGGGGAGTTCCACTTTGGGAAGTGAAAAAGAAAGTTATTGAAAATGTCAGAAAAATGGAAAGGCCTCCTTCAATAGTTCTAGTTCCCACCGTAGTTAAAGGAATTAATGATAATATGGTAGGTGATATCTTCCGCTTTGCCCTTAAGAACATGGATGTGGTTAGAGGGATTAACTTCCAACCAGTTGCATTTACTGGCCGCATAGATCAAGAAGAAAGGGCAAAGATGCGCTACACCCTTCCTGATTTGATAACGGATTTGGAAAAACAGACTAATGGGCAGTTGAGGAAGGACGATTTCTTTCCTGTTCCAACTGTAGTCCCTATCTCGACATTGGCTAGTGCTTTGCTGGAGCAAAATAAAGTCACCTTCACCACTCATCCGCATTGCGGGATGGCAACTTATCTGTTCGTAAAGAGCGAAAATGAGGTAGTGCCATTAACACGATTTGTTAAAGTCGAGCCTTTGTTTAAAGAACTTTACGATCTTAGCCTTAAGGCTGAAAAAGCCAAGCTGAAACTACCTTCAAAAGTTAAGGCGCTAAACATACTGAAAAAACATATGATTGAAGAAAACATTCCAGATGGCCTTTCTACCACACAATTCCTTAAAATGATAGGTACCGTTCTCAGCGATTCGTCTAAACAGGCGTTGGCTAAGTTCTCTTGGAATATGATGTTTATTGGTGGAATGCATTTCCAAGACAATTATAACTACGACATTGAGAGAGTGAAACGTTGCGCCATTCATTATACTACACCCGATGGTCGTATAATACCATTCTGCGCTTACAATGGCGGTCCTACTTACCGTACAGAAATAGAAAAACGATTCTCGGTTCCTCTGGCTGAGTGGAGGAAGAGGCACGGGGAGGAATATACTTGAATGATTGGATGCATGTCAATGTGGAGAAGTGCATGCATTGTGGTGCTTGCGTGGGCACATGCCCAGAGAATGCGATTTACTTACATGAAGTCATTCTAGAGTTTAACGCATCATGTACCAGATGTGGTCGCTGCGTGAAAATTTGCCCAGTTGGAGCTATTAGAATGGAGGTGAAAAATGCATGAGGGCGGATTATGATATTATTGTGGTGGGAGCAGGCCCATCAGGAAGCATGACTGCTTATCATGCCGCCCGAAAAGGTGCGCGAGTTTTAATGATTGAAAAGCGTCAGGAAATAGGAGCCTCTCTTCGATGTGC